>CANRCI010000001.1 GCA_947629075.1 uncultured Bacilli bacterium
CAAGTGTTGCTTGCCTTAAAGCGGGAGCTAGTGTCGTTCACGTCGATTCATCACGTGGTATGGTTGATTGGGCTAAAGAAAATGTCAAAGCCAGTGGTCTTAGTGATAGACCGATAAGATATTTAGTCGATGACGTTGTAAAGTTTGTCAAAAGAGAAATTCGAAGAGGAAATAAGTATGATGCCATCATAATGGATCCACCTTCTTATGGAAGAGGAAGTAATGGTGAAGTTTGGGATATTGAAAACGATCTAGATAATTTAATAGAGTTATGTACACAAATACTTAGTGATAAACCATTATTTTTTATCATCAATTCTTATACAACGGGTTTATCTAAAGAAGTGTTTACTAATCTTTTAAAAGTTCATTTACAAAAATATAAGGGGAAGATTTATTCTCATGAGATAGGACTTCCAATCAAAAATAGTGATTTGGTTTTACCATGTGGAATAACGAGTAGGTTTGAAAGTGATGAGTAGTGATTTAGAAATACTATACGAAGACAATCATGTTATTGTAGTTGTCAAAAAAGCTAATGTTTTGAGCCAAAGTGATGATACTCGTGATACCGATATGCTTACTCTAGTGAAAAAATATATCAAAGAAAAATATAATAAACCAGGTAATGTCTATGTAGGACTTGTCCATCGCCTTGACCGACCAGTTGGTGGTTTAATGGTTTTTGCTAAAACTTCTAAGGCAGCATCGCGATTAGCAGAACAGGTAAGAAATCACACATTTAAGAAAAAGTATTTAGCAGTTGTATGTGATAATGGTCTAAAAGATGAAGATACATTTAAAGATTACTTGTTGAAAGATAAAAATAACAATGGCGTAGTTACATCAAAAGAAAGAGGTAAGGATTCGGAGTTATCTTATGTCGTGTTAGATAGAACTGATAATTTGGCATTAGTTGACATATCTTTAAAAACTGGTCGTCATCATCAGATTAGAGTTCAGTTTTCATCACGTGGGCACGCTCTTTACGCTGACCATCGATACGGTACCGCTAACGGTGAAAATATAGCTCTTTACGCCTACAAATTAGAATTTGTTCACCCGACTAGAAAAGAAGTAATGACATTTACAAAAATGCCTCCTCGTGAAGGTATATGGAAAAAGTTTAAATATTAATTTAATTATTACAATTGTAAAACTTTTATTGCAATTGTAGTTTTTTTTTGTTATTATAATAATATAGTAGAATAGAGGAGATGTTTATTATGAAAATCCTAGAATATATGAGTTTTGATTTGGGTTGGTTTACTACTGTTCCTGGTATGATGATTACTGGCGGTATTGTATTATTATTGATTGGTCTAATAATATTTATTTTAAGCGGTAAGAAAAAGGATAGTGAGGAAGCTCCTAAGGAAGTTAAAGCAGAAGCTACTACTGATACAACTCCAGTTAGTGATGTACAAGTAGAAGTTCCTTCGGTTCCTGAAAGCGAGCCAGCACCAGCAGTTGTTGATGCTCAACCTGCACCAGCACCTGAAGTAGCACCTGTTAGTGTTGAACCAGTTGCTAGTGTTACACCAACTGAAGTAGCTACACCTAGTGATGCTAATGCCAGTGCTGAAGCTGTGGCTGAAATTCCGACAGTAGAAGCAGCACCTGTTGCAGACGTTCAAGCGCCAGCAGAAACACCAGCACCAGAAGCAGCACCTACTGAAGCTGCACCAACAGTTCCAGAAGTTGCTCCAGCAGATGCACAAGCTATCCCAGCAGTTGAAGAAGTAAAACCGGTGGTAGAAGAAGAAAAGCCTGCAGTAGAAGCAGCACCTGTCGAAGAAGCTAAACCTTCAATTTATGGAGGAGCAGATCCACATTTAGATGCTGTGAAAGCTACTGAAGAACCACGTCAGATTTATGGTGGAGCCGATCCACTTGAAAATACTGGTGCCTTACCTCGTGTTGAAGTTCCTGCTTTTGAAGAAGAAAAACCACAAGAACAACCAGCTGTTCCAACAGTAGAAGAGCCAAAAGCAGAACCAGTTGAAGAGAAAAAAGAAGAAGTAGTTATTCCGGCTGTCAGTGAAGAACCTAAGGAAGAAGTTGCTACACCTAGCGTAACAGTTCCAGCTGGAGAAGAGAAGAAAGAGGAAGCTCCAAAGACTGACGATATTGAAACATTAGAATTTTAAAAAGACTTGTTAAAGTCTTTTTTTTGTTCTTTTTTTATACCTTTTTAAATATATATAAGTAGAAAGGAAGATGAATATATGGAAACACTAAAAGTTTCATCAAAGTCAAATCCCAATTCAGTTGCAGGAGCACTTGCTAATACTTTCCGTGAAAAAGGGGTAGCGGAGATTCAGGCAATTGGAGCTGGAGCACTAAACCAAGCAATAAAAGCCATTGCTATTGCCAGAGGATTCATCGCCCCAAGTGGAAAGAATCTCGTTTGTATTCCAGCTTTTATCGATATCAATATCGATGGTGAAGAAAGAACGGCTATTAAATTAATTGTCGAAAGCAAATAATTCATAAACATTTTTAAAAGTCAACAAAAAATTAAAAAAATTACAAAAAAGTTGACAAGTTGACAGTTAAGTGTTATAATAATTACACATTTGAAGATTAGCACCATATGAAGATATTTCAGGGGACAATTAAAAATACAGGGGTTAAGGGGTTGAATATTATGGAAAATACCAAGAAATCTTATATCTTTGAATATCAAAACGAAAATGATTTTAGAAAGAAAGAAAGAACAGTCAGAAAATATAACATGTTAGCTTATAAAAAGTTGACATTTAGTTATTATCCTGAACTTAGAAAAGGTAACTTTTTAGGTGAATTAGTTTCAGTTAATAAAAAAGACAATACTAAATCATACGAATTAAAGTTACCAACTGATGATTTATTTGTAAAAGTTCATGGAGAGATTCGTCTTCATTATACTGTTTACGAAGATAAGAACATCATTCTTTTAACTAACATTACACCAGAAGGTATCTTAGATGAAGGACATCGTGCTGAGTTAGGTACTTATAAAGGTGTTATGATTTCTAAATCAAATCCCGAAAAAGATATGTTCAAAGTAAACTTGTTAAATATGTTACAAAAATAGCTACTAGTTAGCTATTTTTTATTGTAAATATTTTTTAAAGAAGTTATAATTGTTGTAGAATAGGAGATAAAAATATGATAAACAGAGAAGATGGTTTTACCCTTATTGAACTTATGGCAGTTGTAATTATTTTAGGTATTCTTATGTTGATTGCTGTTCCAAATACAACAGCTATTCTTGAAAAGAATAAAAAAGATGCAATGATCGAAGATGCTAAAAAATTAATTGCTTTAGCTCAATATCAAGTTAAGAAGGATAAAAATATTGAATTGCCAGAAACAGCAGATGAAGCAATAGTAATTACTCTTCAATATATGAATACTGATAATTTGAATAAAACTAATTATTCTACTTATTATATAAAAGATAGAACTTTCGTGGCAATTAAGAAAAATGGAGATAAATATATCTATTATGCCAATTTAGTATCTTGTAATACTGATACTTGTAATGATGAAAAATATGGAATCAATCTCGCTACTGAAGAACAATTGAGATCTGATGCCAGATTTGATTTAGTTAAAAATACTGAACAATTACAAGATTTTTTGATCAAAGCTAATACGAGTGGTGGCTATGAAATAAGTACGGTTTTAACTAGTCCATCAGGAGTTTTAAAAGCTACTAGAATAGATGTTTATTAGAGAGTTTAACTCTCTTTTTTTTCTTTAATGTAAATTTAAAAAAATTAAATTGATAAATATTGACTGTGAATTTTGGGTATGCTAATATAAAATTATATGATAGGAAGGAAAGTGAAGGTATGAGGAAGAATCAAAAAGGGTTTACATTGATCGAGTTGCTAGCTGTTATCATCATTTTAGGACTTTTAATGGCAATCGCAATTCCAAGTGTAACTCGTTATATTACACAATCAAGAAAGAAGACATTAGTTAATTCAATCGACAGTTTCATTTCCGCTGTAACAACAGCCGTAAATGAGCAAGAATTTGGAGCATTATCTAACCAAGAAAACATTTACTTTATACCGGTTTCAAATGATTCATCAAAGAGTTGCATCGAATTAGAAAAAGGTGGAACAGATCCGTTTGGAGTTTGGCAAGAAGCATATGTTGCAGTTCACTATGATGCAGAAAAGTTCAGTTATGATTACTATTTCACATTCTATGATGATGCGGGATATGGTATGAGTTTAACTAAGAGTGATGATATAGCTACGAGTGGTAGTGATATCAAAAACCCAAGTCCAGTAAAGAGCGGTACAATCGTTAAGAATACAGTAGGGGCTAAAAAGCCTAAAGTAGGTGCAGCAGCTGCTGAAAACGCTACTCCTATGAAAATTCCTGTTGGTAATTGTAAAGTAGCTAATGCAACACCTGCTACTTAATAAATAGTTAGTTTGTAATAAAAAAATTATTTGGAGGTCAAAGTGAGAAAGAATCAAAAAGGATTTACTTTAATCGAATTGCTTGCCGTTATCATTATCTTAGGACTTTTAATGGCAATCGCAATTCCAAGTGTAACAAGATACATTACACAATCAAGAAAGAAAACGTTGGTTAATTCAATCGATAGTTTCATTTCTGCTGTAACAACAGCTGTAAATGAACAAGAATTCGGTGCATTGTCTAACCAAGAAAATATTTACTTTATACCAGTTTCAAACGACTCAGCAAAAAGTTGTGTTGAACTAGAAAAAGGTGGAACTGATCCATTCGGAGCTTGGAAAGAGGCTTACGTAGCAGTTCACTATGATGCCGATAAATTCAGTTACGATTATTATTTTACATTCTATGATGATGCTGGATATGGAATGCAATTGACTAAGAGTGACGATATAGCTACAAGTGGTAGTGATATCAAAAATCCAAGTCCTGTTAAAAATGCAGATATCATAAAAAATACTGTAGGAGCTAAAAAATCCAGTGTAGCAAGTGCAGCAGATGCTAATCCGTTAGTACTATCTACTACTGATTGCAAAGCTTCAACTGCTAAAGCTGGACCAGTAACAGTTAGTTAATATTTGATAAAAAATAAATTATTTGGAGGTTAAAATGAGAAAGAACCAGAAAGGTTTTACTTTAATTGAGTTGCTAGCCGTTATTATCATTTTAGGACTTTTAATGGCGATTGCAATTCCTAGTGTAACGAGATACATTACACAATCAAGAAAAAAGACATTGGTTAATTCAATCGATAGTTTCATTTCTGCAGTAACGACAGCAGTAAATGAACAAGAGTTCGGTGCATTATCTAATCAAGAGAAAATTTACTTTATACCGGTTTCAAATGATTCAACGAAGAGTTGTGTTGAATTAGAAAAAGGTGGAACAGATCCATTTGGAGTTTGGCAAGAAGCATATGTAGCAGTTCACTATGATGCCGATAAATTCAGTTATGATTATTATTTCACATTCTTTGATGACGCTGGATATGGTATGAAATTGACTAAGAGTGATGATATTGCTACAAGTGGTAGTGATATCAAAAACCCAAGTCCAGTTAAACATGCTGATATTATTTCAAACACTGTAAGTGCCAAAAAAACTAGTAAGGCAGATGCAGCTAATGCTGATGCGGTAGTACTATCTGCTAAAGATTGTAAAGCTGCAACTGCTACAAGCGGGCCAGCAGCAACTAGCTAATATTTGATAAAAAATAAATTATTTGGAGGTTAAAATGAGAAAGAATCAAAAAGGATTTACATTAATTGAGTTGCTTGCTGTTATCATTATTTTAGGACTTTTAATGGCAATCGCAATTCCAAGTGTAACAAGATACATTACACAATCAAGAAAGAAAACGTTAGTTAATTCAATTGATAGTTTCATTTCTGCAGTAACGACAGCAGTAAACGAACAAGAGTTCGGTGCATTATCTAATCAAGCCAATATTTACTTTATACCAGTTTCAAATGACTCATCAAAAAGTTGTGTTGAACTAGAAAAAGGTGGAACTGATCCATTCGGAGTTTGGCAAAAAGCATATGTAGCAGTTCACTATGATGCCGACAAATTCAGCTACGATTATTATTTCACATTCTATGACGATGCAGGATATGGTATGCAATTGACTAAGAGCGATGATATAGCTACAAGTGGTAGTGATATCAAGAACCCAAGTCCAGTAAAAGCTGATAATATTGTTACAAATAGTGTAAATGCTAAGGCAAGTAGCGCACCTGGTGCTGCCAATGCTACTGCTAAAGAGATTACTGTTGCAGGTAATTGTAAAGTAAGTGCATCTTAATAACATTAAATTAAACGTTAAAGATTTAGTTATCTAAATCTTTTTTCTTTGTTTAAAAAATAGTATAATATTAGTTGTTGAGGAGTGGTTATATGTTAGTTATTGGAAGTCACGTTGGTTTCAATAAAGATAGTCAATTAGTTGGTAGTGTTAAAGAAGCTTTGGGGTATAATGCTAATACTTTTATGTTTTATACTGGAGCACCACAAAATACTAAAAGAAGTGGTATCGATGATGGATTAACTTTAGAGGCCTATAATCTGATGAAAGAAAATGGTATAAAATTGGAGGACGTTATTGTTCATGCTCCTTATATTGTTAACTTAGCTAATAAAACGGATATCGATAAATACAGTTTTTCTAAACGTTTTTTAAAAGAAGAATTAAACAGATGTGAATTATTGGGGATGAAATATTTAGTTCTACATCCTGGTAGCCATGTTGGTCAAGGAGTAGAAGTTGCTATTCAAAATATTGCTGATGCTTTAAATGAAGTTTTGGAAGGTTCTAAAGTTATCGTCCTTCTTGAAACTATGGCTGGTAAGGGTACGGAAGTTGGAAGAAATTTCGAAGAGATAAAGAGTATAATTGATAAAGTAGTTCATAAAGATAAAATTGGTGTTTGTTTGGATACTTGTCATTTAAACGATGCTGGTTATGATGTTAATTCTTTTGATAAAGTTCTAGATGAATTCGATAAAGTTGTTGGTCTTAAATACGTTCATTGCATCCATATCAACGACAGTAAAAATCCTTGTGGTAGTCATAAAGATCGTCACGAGAATATCGGTTATGGTACGATTGGCTTTGATAGTATGATAAAGATTATCTATAATGATAGATTAAAAAATATTCCTAAGATTTTAGAGACTCCTTGGATTGGTGATTATCCTCCTTATAAAGAAGAGATCGAATCTATTAGAAATAAAAAGTTTAATGATAAATTAAAAGAAGATTAGTTGTTAATCTTCTTTTTTGCTTCTTGATATAACGACATAGCTTTTTCATACACTATTGGACGGACCTTTTCCTTGAATTCATCAAATATTTCTTGGGGATCACCTTTGTAGAGTACTTGCCAATAATTTTTTAAATAAATTAGAATTGTTCTCGTTTCTTCCTCAGTAAGTTCAACTCCCTGTTTTAAAGCAAATTTTTTAATAGTATATTCGTCCATATTATTTATAAAATCTCTAATTAATAATTCATACATTTTATCACCAATTAAATATATGTCGATATGAATAAATAATGACAAATAAGAAAGACTAATAGTGGTGATATTTATGGTCAAGAGAGTTAATTTTATTATGGTAGTTGTAATTGCAGCTTTTACTGTTATCATACTAAATCTTTTTTATTTAACGATGTTTAAAGGAAGTTATTATGAAGAAAAATTAGATGTGATGACTGATAATGAAGTAGATGGATCATCGACTCCACGTGGTAGGATATATGACCGAAATATGAATTTATTGGTGGATAATAGGAGTATTCCCGTAATTTATTATAAAAATGTCAATGATTTAAATACTTTTGAAGAGGCAAAATTAGCTTTAGAAATAACTGATCATATAGAAGTAGATGATAGACGTCTTACCGAAAGAAATATCAAAGACTATATAATAGCTAGAGATGAAAATCAGTTAAACAATTTGATAACTAGTGATGAATGGTTACAATTAAAAAATCGGCGTATTACCGAAAATGATGTTTATAACTTTAAATTAGAGAGAATTACTGATAAAGAAGTTGGGAAGTTGACCAGTAAAGAAAAAGAAGCTGCTTATATCTATTATCTTATGAAGAAAGGGTACTCCTATGAAGAAAAAGAGATCAAGAAAGATAATGTCGATGAAAAAGAGATTGCTTATATATCAGAAAACATCAGTAAACTAAATGGGTTCAATATCAAATACGATTGGGAACGAGTTTATCTATATGGTGATACTTTTAAAACGATTTTAGGTAGTTTAGGAGATATTCCTAGTGAAGAGAAGGAAGAGTATTTAAAGAATGGTTATAGTTTAAACGATGTGGTTGGAACTAGTTTTATCGAGAAGGAATATGAGGATATTTTAAGGGGTACTAAAGAGAAATATGAAGTTACTAAAAATAATTTAGTTATGACTTCTAGTGGTAAAAGAGGAAAAGATATTGTTCTTACGATTGATATAAAACTTCAACAGGAGATAGATAAAATCTTGGAAGAGGAGTTGATAAAGGCTAAATACGAGAGCGCTACTGAATATTTAGATCATGCTTTTGTGGTAATTCAAGAACCGAATACAGGTGAGATTTTAGCGATGAGTTCTAAACAGGTGATTAAAAGTGGTGGTAAATATAAAGCTTATGACTACAGTAGTAATATTCCGACTGATGCGATGACGGTTGGTAGTGTTGTCAAAGGGGCGTCGATGCTTACAGCTTATAAAAATGGAGCGATTAAAATTGGTGAAGTTATGACGGATAGTTGTATTAAGATCTATTCTAAACCTCAGAAGTGTTCATGGAGTAAGTTAGGAAGGATAAATGATTTAGATGCTTTAGCGTATTCCTCTAACATATATCAGTTTAAAGCAGCGATGAAGGTTGCTAATTTTAAATATAGTTACAATAAAAAATTCAATGTTACTAAAAATGATTTTGATATTTATCATCACACTTTTGAAGCTTTAGGTTTAGGAGTAAAAACGGGAATAGATCTACCTAGTGAAGCAGTGGGTAATAGAGGAACCAATTATTCCTCAGACCTATTTTTAAATTATGCCATTGGGCAATACGATACTTATACCGTCTTGCAACTTTCACAATACATCAATACCATTGCTAGTAATGGTAAGAGGTATAAGCCCCATCTTTTAAAAAGTGTCTACGATAGTAGTGATGGTGAAGAACTGGGGAAAAAGTTATACGATGTCGAACCAGTTGTTTTAAATGCTCTAGATATCGATTCTAAATATATAAAGAGGGTTCAAAAAGGTTTTAGAAGTGTTATGACTTATGGATTGGGTAAAAATTTTATGGGTGATGTCGATTCTCCTTGTGGTAAAACTGGTACTAGTGAATCTTTTTATGACAGTAATGGTGATGGAAAAGTTGATGTTCAAACGGCTTCTAATGCTTTCGTCGGCTATGCCCCATATAAAAATCCCAAAATGTCAATTGCGGTCATGGTTCCCAATATCGTTAATAACGATACCAATGGAAGTGGTCGCAGCTATGTAAATAAAAGGATTACTAGAATGATTTCTGAGAAATTTTTTGAGTTATATTAAAATTTTTGGTGAATTAGATAAAAAGTCTTTGGCAAAAGGCTTTTTTTCTGATATAATACCAATAGAAAACGAGGAGGGATAGTATGGCAAAGGTAGGAAATAGACAACTTAAGAGTTTAGTTTGCACTGTTTGTGGTGAAAAAAATTATCGTACTTCTAAGAATGTGAAGAATACAACTGAACGTCTTGAATTAAATAAATATTGTCCAAGATGTCAAAAACATACGCCTCACAAAGAGGAAAAATAATTAGAGTTTAATTTTATATATAGAAAGGAGGGGAAAACCTATGGCTAATATAAATATTAATGATATTAAAAATGGTATGACTATTAAAATAGATAATAACCTTTTTACTATTTTAGAGTTCCAACACGTTAAACCAGGTAAAGGACCAGCTTTTGTAAGAGTAAAGATGAAGAACGTTAGAACTGGAGCTACAATTGACAATACGTTCAATGCTGGTATTAAAGTTGAAACAGCTAGAATCGATAAACGTGAAATGCAATATTTATATTCGATGAATGATACTTATTACTTTATGAATATGGAAGATTATGATCAGATTGAATTATCTAAAGATGTATTAGGTAAAGCTGTTAATTATTTAAAAGAAAACCTAAGCGTAATGGTCATGTCTTACGAGAATGAAATAGTAGGAATTAACCTTCCCGATAAAGTTGATTTAAAAGTAGTTGAAACTGAACCTGCAGTTAAGGGAAATACAACTAGTAGTGCGATGAAAGATGCAACTCTTGAAACTGGTTACGTTGTAAAAGTACCTATTTTTATAGGTGAAGGTGAGACAATTTTAATTTCAACTAGTGATGGAAAATATGTATCACGTGCTTAAACACTTTATAAGTGTTTTTTTTTGAATATTTATTCTCTTCAGTCATACAATTTAATGAAAGAGGAGATATGATGAATAAACAGAATTTGTGGTTTCTTACTTTGTTTAGTTTAATATTAGTTCTCAGTGTCTATTACGTAACGATGCCCAATGACTTACTTTTAACTACTAATAGTAATTATAATGATAGCGAAACTAAAAAAAGTTCTTCTGATAAAGAAGAAGAAGTAAGTGTCGTTGTAGAAGATGCCGAATTAATATCTTCGATGAAACTTAGTAAAGAAGAGGAAAGATTAAAACAAAAAAGTGATTATCAAAAAGTTTTAACTAATACTGAGGCAACTACTGATGAAAAGAATGAGGCCTTAGAAAAGATAAAATCTTTAGATGAAGTGAAGGCTGAAGAAGAGAGTTTAGAAACTAAAATCAAAGATAAATTTAAATTGGATTGTTATGTAGAAAAAGAAGAGACTAATATCAATAGTGTCTGTGTCAGTGATAAACATGACAATACTTTAGCGAATAACATAATGCGTCTCATTCAGGGTGAATATGATGATCATAAATATATAACTGTGAAATTTGAAAAGAGCTAAATCTCTATGATTTTAAGTTCTTTTTTTTAGGTGTATACCCTCAACAACTACCTATAAAAACATAAACTATTATGAGTTTATATAAAAGGTAAAGGAGGTAATACTATCAAAAGGATACTTACTAATCGCGAGAAAGAAGTGTTTGAATTATTAGTTTTAAACAAGACGACTAAAGAGATTGCAGAAATATTAAATATTAGTGAAAAAACAGTTAGAAATCACATATCTAATACAATGCAAAAACTGGGAGTTAAAGGACGAGCTGGAGCAGTTGTTGAACTTCTTAAGCTAAATGAAATTTCTTTATAATCATAAATAGATTACAACTTTCATATTATTTTTTAGGTGATGAAGTTTGAAGAAAAAGATATATCGCAAGATAGCTATAACTAGTATGACAGTTGTCATTTTATTACTTTTATATTTAATGCCGGGCGTAGTAGATAATAAAAAAGATGTCTTTAATGTTCAGTACCAGGACGATTTTAAGGAGGAAGATGTCTATTTTTTGAATAGTACTAATCTCTTAGTTAAAACTAGTATTCCAGTCTTTAGTGATAGTGATTTAGCTAGTAGAATTAAGTCGGTTATTGAGAGTTTGATTTCAGCATCTAGTGAGATAATACCTAATGGACTAAATCGCGTCATTCCTAAAAATACTAAGTTGATTGGTATTGAAGTAGATGAGTCGATGGTCAATCTAAATTTTTCTAAAGAATTACTCAATAGTGATGAGGACATGTATTTAAAAATGGTGGAATCGATTGCTTATAGTGTTTTAGATTTTAAAGAGATTAATGGTGTTAGTATTTATGTCGAAGGTACTAATATAAGTGGACAATTACCAATAGAGGTACCTAGTGTTATCACTAGAGATTTTGGAATAAATAAGGAATACGATATAAAGAGGAAAGATGGAGTTGTCAAATACGTAGTTTATTATTTAGAAGAAATTGGTGAGAGTAAATACTATGTCCCAATTACTAAGTATGTCAATGACGATCGAGAAAAGATTAAGATAATTATTGAAGATCTGTCTAGTAGTTATCTTTATCAATCTAATTTGATAAGTGTTTTGGATAAAAATGTCGAGCTTACTAGTTATGAAATTAATGAAAAAGAGATGATTTTAAACTTCAACAACAGTGTCTTTTTAGATGATGGAGAAATTATCGAAGAGGTTGTTTATCCGATCTGTTATTCGGTTTTTGATAACTATGATGTCGACCGCGTTGTAATCCAAGTAAATGGTAAAGAAATTTATAAAAAAGACAAAAAAGATATTGAATAAAAGTGGATAATGTTGTATAATCTTTAATGTATTTTGGTTATACAACTGTCCTAGTAGCTCAGTTGGATAGAGCATCGCCCTTCTAAGGCGAGTGTCAGGGGTTCGAATCCCTTCTGGGACACCATATGATTCTGAAGTGACTTAAATAGTCACTTTTTTGTTGGCAATAACTTTCAATATGTGTATAATAATTTGCGTGGCGTTGCCAACTATATTCGAGGAGTGAGAGTTTATGGAAAAATTGGTTGTTCCTTTTATCAAGGATGATTGTATATATTTAGGAGAGTTAAAGTTTAAAAAAGAGAGAAACATAGAGGAAGAAGAGTTTAAAGATTTGGGTGTTACTGAACTTAATTTTGGTAAGAAATCTTTAAAGTGTCGCGTATCTAAAGAAGATGAGGGTTGTCACGATTTTAAAGAACTACAGAGTGGTTTTTGGTATAATGGTAGTTTTTTTGATGTTGATAGATCTGATGTTGAAGTTATTGATGTTGAAAAGTTTTACGACTATTTGAAAAAAACTGATTTAGATGGATATAGCCTTGTTTATTATGCATCTAGAGATATTAGTGATGAAGAAAAGAGTTCGCTTAGTGATTACGTTTTGAAATTGGAAGAAGAGTTTTTATTAACTAGTGGTGCCGACCTTGATCAGTTCATAAAGAGAAAGCTTTTAAATAGTAAATATCGCGATGTAATTAGCAGTCTAGAACATTCCAAGTTGTTTGCTATCGACATTTCTGATCATAAGATCGAATTAGACCCTTTTATTAAAACGATTGGCTTTTTATCATCTATCGATGTTACTAAACCTTATTATATGGAAAGTGTACTAGCTTTTGCTTTCCAAAACAGTAATGCAATAGAAGAGTTGGATAGTATTAATAGAATTGTTTACGGTGGTAAGACAACTGATATTGTCAAGTTTAAAGATGCTGAAGAAAAGAATAAACAAAAAATAAAAAAAGCCTAGGGCTTTTTTTATATACCACTTAAATCGAAATCGGGAATGAAACTTTCTTCAGCCGCTTCTCCTTCTTGGATGAAAGCATTTTTAATTCCTATGTCCATAGCATATTCGACGATTTCATCGTATTCTTCATCAGTTAGTCGGTTATTTAAATTTGTATATTTTTTAAATTGTCTAATCGGAGTATATTGACTCATGATACTTATGTAGATATCGTCGTGATATGTAGAGTAGAGATAGTCTAGAATCTTTTTAACATCTTCTTTTAAGCCGGGTAAAACGAGTATTCTAACGATTATTCCTCTAGTCATTATCCCATCTTTAAATACTGGTTTTCCTACTTGTTCATACATTTTAGAAATAGCTTTCGTTGCTACTTCAAAATAATTCTTAGCATGGGAATATTTAATAGCGTATTCATCACTATAGTATTTTAAATCAGCCAGATAAATGTCTACGATTCCATCTAACATGTCGATGGCTTGTTCTGTTTCATAACTACTGGTGTTATAGACAATGGGAATAGTTAAGCCTTTTTTACGAGCTTTATTGATTCCTTTGATAATCGATGGTATGTAATGTGTCGGTGTTACTAAATTGATATTAGTAGCTTTTTTATTTTGTAGTTCTAAACAGATATCACTGAACTTATCAATTGTTATTTTTTTACCAAACCCTTGGGTTGATATCTTTCTATTTTGACAGAAGATGCATTTTAAGTTACAGTGTGAAAAGAAAATAGTACCACTTCCGAATTCACCAGTTATCGGTGGTTCTTCCCACATGTGAAGAGACGCTCTGGCTATTTCGATATTGTTACTAGCACCGCAGATACCACGTTTTTCATATCTGTTAACCTGACAATTTCGGTGACACAAATTACAACTTTTATAAATATTCATAAGCCCTCCTTTGGCTATATTATAAGTCTTTAAGATAAATTTTTCACTATCTTTTTAATTTGACTACCACTTTTTTAAGTGATACTATTTAGATAGTGTAGGAGAACATTATGAAAAAATTAAATCGAAATGATTATTTAAATATATTTATTTTAGTATTATTGTTGTTATGTTCATTAGTGATTTCCTTCGGTACTAAATATGGTTTTGGTTCAGTTATCGATTGGAGTTGTCAGCATTATAAAATTCCCGAATATTTTAGAGAATTATTTTATAGTACCGGAAATTTGTTTCCCAACTTTGCTTTCAATCTTGGTGGTGGACAGAACATCTATTTTTTATCTTATTATGGCCTTTTTAATCCGGTAATTATGTTTAGTTATCTATTGCCATTTGTAAGTATGCGAACTTATATAACTTTTAGTAGTATTGCTTTAGTAATCTTAAGTATATTTTTACTTTATAAATTTATAAATGATAAATATGACTCCAAGTTAGCCTTTTTAGGATCATTTATTTTTATTTGTTCAGCTCCCATAGTTTTTCATCTTCAAAGACATATCATGTTCATAAATTATATGCCTTTTCTAATTATGGCTTTTATGGGAGTAGATGAGCACTTTAAGAATAGACACGATTTTCTTTTGATCATCAGTGTGACGTTGGTCATTTTATCTAGTTACTTTTTTAGTGTTTCAGCTTTAGTAGCTATTAGTATCTATGCCGTTTTTTGTTATTTAAAATTTGAACGAGAAATCAACTTTAGAACTTTTTTTGTCAATGCTTTGGCATATTTAAAACCGATTGTAATTGCAATTATGAACAGTGCAATTCTTTTAATTCCAACGTTTATTGCACTTTTATCAGGACGTAGTAAGACTAATAATGATACATCGATATTGAGTTTAATCATACCGGAGTTTAATACCGGTGATATATTGTACAAACCATATACCACTGGACTTTCAATGATATTGATATTTGCTATAATCTGGTTTGTCGTAAATAAGAAAAAAGAAAATAAATTTTTAGGTATAACTAGTTTATTAATAGTTTTATTTCCAATTTTTATTTATCTGTTAAACGGATTTATGTATGTCGAAGGTAAGGTTTTAATTACTTTTTTACCTCTATTTATTTTAATGATTATCGAGTGTTTAAACGAGATGTTTAAGACCAAGGAGAAATTAGTTTTAAGTACTGGAATTTTTACGGCGGTCAGTTTGATTTACCTATTGGTCAATTTTAGAAGTATTAGTGATTATCTAATTTTATTCGATTGTCTATTTTTAATACTTAGTCTTTTAATTTTGATAATTTATGATAAAAAGCAATATTTAATAATATCTATTGTTTTAGTATCGATTGGTACATTTTTAAATGCTAGTTTAACTAATAAATTAGTGGGTAGAGATGATTATTTATACGATTATGATGAAATTGTAGAATATATTGATAAGTTGAGTAGTGAAGACAATTTATTTCGCGTTAATTATTTGACTAAACATTTAGATTCATCTAATAAGATTTATGGTAGTAATCATTTGACAAGTAGTATCTATTCATCGTTATCTAATAAGTATTATAAAGATTTTTATTATAATGAATTGTACAATGAAGTTATGCACAGGACAACAGGACAGATGGGAAATACGGAAAATTTACTCTTCAATATCCTGATGTCCAATCGTTACATTTTAGCAGAAAACTTAGATAGTATTGCTTATGATAAAGTCGATGCAATAAAAACTGGTGATGGTAAGACGATAAACGTTTATGAAAATGATAATGTTTTACCGATTATCTATGCATCTAATAAGATTATGTCCTATGACGATTACGAACGTTTAAATGATGTTGAAAAAACTCTAGCTAATTTAAATTATGTCGTCGTAAATGGTGATGAGAGTACGGATTATTCTTTTAATTATGGAAAAGTAAATTATGATAAGACTTATCAATCACCTGATAAGAAACATATCGTTTTAGAAAGCGATGACGATTTGGAGAATAAGATCGTTTTAATCAGTTTTAAACTCAACAGCAATAATTCTTGTAGGATTGGAGATAATGCGATAACGATTAATGGTATCTTTAATAAACTTAGTTGTAAGAGTTGGAAATACCACAATAAAAACTATAATTTTAAGTATGTCATTGCTGGTCAAGATAACAGTAAACTAGATATTACACTAGGTGATGGCAATTACGACATTTCAGATTTATCTTTTTATTGGTTAGACTATAGTGATATCGAAAAGTTAAATGACGATGTTACGGCCGTAAATATTTCTAAAACTCGTAACAATGGTGATATAATAGAAGGAGAAGTAAAAATAAGTGATTCTTCTTATATCAAGACTTCTATTCCATATGACAATGGCTTTAGGGTATATGTCGATGATGAAGAAGTACTTGCTGAAAGAGTCAATGAAGACTTTTTAGGATTTGAAATTAGTAAAGGGAGTCATCACATAAAAATAGTTTATACGGCTCCGGGAGAAAAAGTTGCTAAAATGATAACTTTTATAGGAATAACTATTAGTTTTGTCAGTTTGTATTTAGAATTTGGAATGACTAAAGCTAAAAGAAAAATAAAATTTGAGTGAGGTAGTAAACATGGAAAAAAAGTTAAAAAAATATTATCGTCTTATAAGAGAAATATATACTGATTATAAAGAGGTCATCAATTACTTGATAGTTGGTGTTTTGACCACTGTAGTTAGTATCGTCTCTTTTGCTATATTTCAAAATTTTGCATTAGGTTTTAGTCTTTTTGGTCTAACAGTAAAAAAGTATATGGTTTCAACAGTTCTATCTTGGATTGTTGCCGTTTTATTCGCCTATGTAACTAACAGAAAATTTGTCTTTGAAAGTCATTCTAAGAAAGTTGTTTCCGAATTTATCAAATTTGTCACAGCTCGTATTATGTCTTTATTGGCTGAAATTGTATGTATGTACATTTTGATCGATTTGATGCATAGTGATGAGATGATTGCTAAAATATTAGTTCAAGTTTTAATAATAGTATTAAATTATGTCTTTAGTAAATTGTTCGTCTTTAAAAAATAAGTAGTAAAATAACAAATAATTTTATATAATTATTTATATAGTTGGGGTGAATTTATGAAATACGAAATTGGAAGGGTAGTAAAGGTTCAAAATAGAGATTATCTAATAGTCAGTAAACTAGAGGATGAAGGCATTTATTATGTATATTTAATGAGTGTTGACCAGCCGATTTCGGTCCTTATTGCTCGTGAAAATGTTAAAAGCCCTAGACTTATTGAAATTGAGGTTTTGGATGACGCTTCCAAATTTCAAGAGATTTATGAAAAATTTGTTGAGAATGCTAGTAAATAAAGCTGGTGTAAATAATGGTTTAAGATATGACAATATCGTTTAAAGTCATATCTTTTTTTGATGGTTCGTGCTATAATTTTTTATGTGGGTGATATTGTGAAAAGTATATACGATATGACTTTCAGGGGATTAGAAGAATACTTTTTAAAACTGGGTGAAAAGAAATATAAAGCTGTTCAAGTATTTGAGTGGATTTATGGTAAAAGGATATCTTCTTTTGATGAAATGTCGAATATTAAAAAAAGTGTTATCGATAATTTGAAAAAAGATTTTACGATCGGCAAATTAAAACCTGTTAAAGTGGAACGAGATGAATTAGTTAATAAATATTTATTCAATTTAGAAGATGGTGAACGTATTGAAAGTGTTTTGATGCGTCATGATTATGGACTTAGTATCTGTATTTCTAGTCAAGTAGGATGTAATATGGGGTGTAAGTTTTGCGAAAGTGGACGCTTAAAAAAAGTTAGAAATCTAAAAACGAGTGAGATGATTCTCCAGATAATGGCTGTTGAAGAGGATCTACACGAACGAATTAGTCATGTCGTAATTATGGGAATTGGTGAACCTTTTGATAACTTTGACAATTTTAAAGACTTTGTCGAAATTATTAATCATCCTAAGGCTTTGGCGATTGGAAGTCGTCACATTACTGTATCTACTTGTGGTATAATTCCTAAAATAAAAGAGTTTATGGAATTTCCTTATCAGGTCAATTTAGCAATCAGTTTACATGCTCCATCCGATGAGATAAGAAATAAAATAATGCCAATTAATAAAGTTTATCCCCTAGATCAACTCATTCAAGTTTTAAAAGAATATATTAAAACTACTAATCGTCGTGTTACTTTTGAATATATTTTGTTAAAGGGAGTTAATGACAGCATAGAATGCGCTAATGAACTATGTGATTTAGTTAGAGGTATGAATTGTTATATAAATTTGATTCCTTATAATGAAACTAATAATATTGATTTTAAACGCAGTAAAAAGGATACTATTTCTAGGTTTTATGATATAATTAAAAAAAGAAAAATAAACGTGACCATAAGAAGAGAATTTGGTGGTAATATAAGTGCTGCTTGTGGACAACTTAGAAGCGAGAAGGAGGATTTATGAAATCATTCTATTTAACGGATACCGGGAAAGTTAGAAGTCATAATGAAGATAGTGTAATAATATTGAAGAATAAAGATAATGAATATCTTTTGGCAGTTGCTGATGGAATGGGAGGTCATCGTGCTGGTGAAGTAGCATCATCTATTGCTATTACCCATTTGAGTAAATGTTTTAATGAAACGTTCAGCAATTTAGATAAAGTTAAAGCAGTTAATTGGCTTCGTGAGATTTCTTTTGAGATAAACGAATTAATCTTTGATCATGTCAGTAAAAATCCTGAAAGTAAAGGAATGGGTACTACTCTAGTAGTGGCGATAGTTACTAAGAGTTATATTTTATTCGGTAATATCGGTGATTCCAGTGGTTTTGTAATGAAAGATGATAAACTTCATAAAGTTACTTATGACCATACTTTAGTAAATTTACTTTTAAAAGCGGGAGAACTTACTGAAGAAGAAGCTAAAGATCATCCGAAGAAAAATGTTCTTATGAAAGCTCTAGGAGCGAATGATCCAATTGATATTGACATATTTGATTGTGATATGAATATATCATCTATTCTTTTATGTAGTGATGGACTTACCAATATGCTTAATGAAGAACAGATTCAAAAAGTATTGTTAAGTGATTTAGATATCGAAGATAAAGTAATTAAATTGATAGTTAAGAGTAATAATCGTGGTGGTACTGATAATATATCAGTCGCTTATCTTGAATTTTAAATTAGTTTAGAAAGAGATTGGTGATGACATTGATAACGAAGGGGCAAAAAATTAACGATAGATATGAAATAATTAAAAGTATTGGTGAAGGTGGTATGGCTAATGTCTATCTAGCTAAGGATATAATACTAGATAGAAAAGTAGCTATTAAAGTCTTAAGAGGAGATCTCGCTAACGATGAGAAGTTTATTCGTCGTTTTCAAAGAGAAGCTCTATCAGCATCATCACTTTCCCATCCCAATATTGTCGAGATGTACGATGTAGGGGAGGACCACGGTAATCACTACATCGTCATGGAATACGTTGAAGGAAAAACGTTAAAACAACTTTTAAAGAAACGTGGGCATTTAACAGTTGGTGAAGCTGTCGATATAATGTTACAACTTTCTGATGGGATTGCTCATGCCCATGAAAGTTATATTATCCACCGCGATTTAAAACCACAAAACATCATGATTCAGGAGAATGGTCAAATTAAAATAACTGATTTCGGAATAGCAATGGCCATGAATTCAACCCAGCTTACTCAGACTAATTCAGTAATGGGAAGTGTTCACTATTTACCACCAGAACAAGCTAGTGGTAAAGGTTCGACGATTAAGTGCGATATCTATTCAATGGGTATTTTGTTTTATGAATTATTGACAGGAATCCTACCTTTTAAAGGGGATAATGCAGTAGAGATTGCCCTTAAGCATATGAAAGAACCGATTCCTAGTATTAGAAAACAGAATCCTGCTATCCCTCAAAGTATTGAGAATATAATTTTAAAAGCAACAGCTAAAAATCCTAAAAATAGATATAACGATGTCAAAGAAATGTATCGTGACTTATCAGTAGCGCTAGATGAAGATGTCAAAAATCAAGAAAAGATTCGTTATAAATATCCTGAAATGGAGTTTGACGAAACTAAAGATATGATTCCTACGATGAAACCTAAGAAAAGAGAAACTAAAGAAGAGGAAGAGATAGTTAAAGAGATTCCAAAAGAGACTAAAAAGAAGAAAAAACTTAGTAAAAATGCTAAAATTATTATCACTTTAAGTGTTATTTTAGCCTTATTGGTTATCGGTCTTGGAGTTTATGCAGTATCAACTCTTTTTAAAGAGGAAGAGGAAATAAAGATTCAAGATGTGTCGGGGATGAGTGTCGATGATGCGATTGAAGTGCTTAGAAATCAGGGGTTGGAGGTCAATCCAGAGACTGAAAAGATCGCTTCTAGTGAATATGAAGCTGGTAAAGTTGTCAGAACTGATCCGATGGCTAATCGCTATGTCAAGAAAGGACGTACGATTACTATTTGGGAATCGATTGGTGAGGAGACTTTTGATCTCGAAGATTATGTCGGTAAAAACTATTTAGAGATTAAAGGTAATTTGGAAGGTGCTTATAAAGTAACGGTTAATATCGTCAAAAAAGAAGTCGATGATTTGGATGGAATTGATGAGTATACAATTCTAGAACAGTCACCAAAAGCTGGTACGGAAATTAGAGAGGGAGATACGATTACTTTCTATGTACCAGATCTATATGAAAAATATCCTGATTTTGTAAATGATGGATGGACTGTTGAGCAAGTTGAGGAGTTCTGTGAGAAATATAATCTCAACTTACTTAAAACCGAAGAAGATACGACTAATTATAAAGATGGGGCGATTATCTATCAAAGACCAGTAGCGGGTAGTAAGATTGAATCTAACACAACGGTCAGAATTACTATCGCTAGAACACCACCAGTGAATGATACTGAAAATCCAGAAGTTTTACCGAATAGTGATGGAAATACTTCGGGTGATAACAATAATCAAACGCCGTAAGGGGGAATTATGAAGGGACAAATTGTTAAAATAATTAGTAATCTATATACCGTTAATTGTGATGGCATCAAATATGATTGTCACAGTCGTGGTAAGTTTCGCAAGAACAATTTAACACCGGTAGTTGGGGATTACGTAATTATAGATGCAGAGAATAATTACATATTAGAGATTTTAGAACGAAAAAATTATTTGATTCGTCCCTTTGTTGCGAATGTCGATCAAGGACTTTTAGTAACTAGTCTAAAGTCACCTGATTTTTCGACTAATCTTTTGGATAAGTTATTGTGCATTATGGAAATAAATGATATTGAACCAATTATTTGTCTTACCAAAATGGATCTTTTGAACGAAGATGAAAAAGAAAAACTTTTAGAAGTAGTGGCATATTATCAAAAAATTGGTTATAAGGTTTTCAATAACGATAATCTGTCGGCGGTAAAGAAAATATTTAAAGGAAAGACAACTGTGTTTACTGGTCAGACAGGAGCAGGGAAGTCAACCCTTTTAAATAAGTTAGATGAGACGCTGGATTTGGAAACAGGAGAAATATCTAAAGCACTAGGACGTGGCAAACACACGACTAGACATGTCGAGTTACACGAATTGTTTGGTGGAAAAGTTTTGGATACCCCAGGATTTTCAAGTCTCGATTTCAATGATTTTACTAAAGAAGAAGTCAGGGATAGTTTTAAGGAATTTGGTGAAGTTCCCTGTAAGTTTCACGATTGTATGCATATAAATGAACGAGACTGTAATGTCAAAGCTCGTGTGTTAAGTGGTGACATTCTCGAGTCTCGTTATGAAAATTATAAAAAAATATTAGATAGTATAGGAAAGAAATGGTGATTTTATGAAAAAAATATCAGTCTCGTTTTTAAGCAGTAAAGACATAAGTAAGGATTTGATGCTTTTGAATTCTACTGATACCGATTACATTCATGTCGATGTAATGGATGGAAAGTTTGTACCTGCTAAATTTGATCCGATCAAGAAGTTGAGTAAATTAGCTAATGTAGTTACCAAGAGATTGGATGTTCATCTAATGGTTAAAAAACCTACTAAATACATTTTAAAATATGCTTTACTAAATACAGAGTACATTACTGTTCATGTAGAAATCGATAATGTTTTGGAGTGTTTAGATCTGATTAAGTCCTATGGTATAAAATGTGGTTTAGCAATTAATCCCGATACACCAGTTGAAGTTTTAGAGGAATATTTAGATGAGATAGATGGAATTACTCTTATGAGTGTTTATCCTGGTAAAGGTGGTCAAGCTTTTTTAGAGGATTCAGTTAGTCGTCTTAAAAAATTAAAAAAGATGATCGGTAAACGTAAGATTGAAATCACTATTGATGGTGGTATTAATGATGAAACTAAGACTAAAGCTAAGCAAGCTGATATCTTAGTAAGTGGTAGTTACGTTCTCAACAATTTAGATTTTCAACATCAGATAGATACTTTGCGATGAAAAAATATTTAATATTTAGTCTTGCTTTTCTAATACTTCTAACCGGGTGTGATTTTAATTATAAAGTAAAAATCGATACATCTTCTAAAGAGGATGATGAAATAGTTGAGGAAGAAGAGAAGATAGAAGAGAAAGTTGAACATCAAGGGAAAAAATCTTCAAAAGATGAACCGCTTAAGATTAATGAAGTGGGTCTTGCTAGTAAGTATAGTGTTAAAGAAGAAAAATATGATGATGTCGATGTCAAAGTAGTTGAGAATAAAAAAATTGATTTTGATAATGAAGATGTAAAAAAATATATTGAGAAAGAAAATGTTGAAATAGAGAGTAAGAGTGGTTATAAATTGATCATGACAACTATCGACGTTACGCTGGTCGATTTTAAGACCGAATCGTTTGGTAGTGATGTCGAAGTAAATACAGAAATTTTAGATGAGAAGAGTAATCCAATTGTTGTAAATGGGGTGAAACAATTTATCGATGCCTATGCTATAGATAAGGGTAATGGTAAATTTGAAGGGGAAACTGGTACTTTAAAAATCGTTTATCAAATACCTAATGATGTCAATAGTTATATGATTAAGTTAGGAGCAGTTGGAAATACTCAGGCATATATCAAATTGAGTTTATAGAAAGGATAATCCTTTCTTTTTTTTGTTTGTCATTTGTAGTATAATTAGTAATAGGTGATTTTAGATGATATATTTAGATTATTCAGCAACGACACCAGTAGATAGAGAAGTATTAAAAAGCTTTGATCGAGCAGCTTTAGAGTTTATTGGTAATCCTAATTCATTGCACAAATTGGGAGTTGAGGCGAACAAATTGATCAGTAGTGCCACTTCTCAGGTAGCAGAGATATTAGGAGTTAAAAAAAGTGAAATAATTTATACCAGTGGAGCAAGTGAATCGAATAATTTAGCTCTTAAAGGTATTTGTTATAAATATAAAAATCGTGGTAAACACATCATTACTACTGACTTTGAACATTCTTCAATCTATGGACCATTTAACTTTTTACAAGAAGAGGGATTTGAGGTCGATTTCGTCAAGACGGATAAAGATGGAAAAGTCGATTTAGATGATTTGAAAAGACTGTTGCGCGATGATACGATTTTAGTTAGCATTACAGCTGTTAACAGTGAAATTGGTATCATGGAACCCATTTATGAAATTGGTGAGATTTTAAAAGACTATCCAAAATGTTTTTATCATGTCGATATGACTCAGTTGATTACGAAAAAGAAAATCGATTTTACCAATATCGATTTAGCTAGTTTTTCGGCCCATAAATTTTTTGGACTTAAAGGAATTGGCGTACTAGTAAAAAAAGAAAAAATAAATTTAGAGCCGATTATTCACGGTGGTAAAAGTACTACCATTTATCGAAGTGGAACTCCCGCTCTTCCTCTAATCGTATCGCTTGCTAAAGCTCTTCGCCTTGCTTGTTGTGATTACGATCAAAGATATAATTATGTATCTAAATTGAATAAAAAAATGCGAGATAAATTGAAGACTTATGAAAAGGTTAGGATCAACAGTCCGGAAGATGGGCTTCCTTACATTTTAAACATTAGCATTTTAGGATGTAAACCGGAGACTGTTTTACACGCTTTAGAAGAAAAAGAGGTATACATTTCAACTCAGACGGCATGTTCATCTAATACGACTTTATCACAAGCAGTTTTTGCTCTTACTAAAGATAAGGATAGAGCATCTTCTTCAGTAAGAATCAGTATCTCTTATAAGACAACGGAAAAAGAAATTGATGAATTTTTAAAAATCTTTGATGATTGTTATAATCATTTGACGAATTTGAGGTGATATTTTGGAAATTGTAAAGATAAGTGCTATTTGGTGTGGTGGTTGCTTAAAGACGAATAAGGCTATAAAAAAAGTAAAAGAAAATTATAAAGATATCACTATTTCCAATTTAGATTACGATATGGATGAAGAAAAAGTAGCGCCTTTAAATGTAGGAGAAATACTTCCGGTAATGATTTTTTATAAAGATGGGAAGGAAGTTGCAAGACTTATTGGTGAGAAAAATTATGACGAAATAGTGGAGGTAATAAAGAGACATGTCTAAACTTAACAAGATAATTATCACAATTTTTCTCTTGTTCTTAATCTTTTTACCAACTAATATTTTTGCTTTAAGTTCTGATTATAAAGATGTCGTTCACGAAATAGTTGGTGAAAAAGAAGTAAAAGATAAGGTAACGATCTATTTTTTCCACGGTTATAGTTGTCCCCATTGTAAAGAGGAAACTGGTTTTTTAGATCAACTTGAAAAGAAGTATGATGGAAAAATTTTAATTCGTAAATACGAGACTTGGAAAGAAGAAAATAAACAGAATGCCAAATGGGCTAATGAGGTTCGTCATCATTTCGGTATAACGAGAGAGGGAGTACCACTTACCGTTGTCGGTGAAAAGTATTACTCTGGTTATTCCGATGTCATTGGTTATAGAATTGAAAAACAAATAGATCTGTACTTAGCTGAAGAAGAGAGTGATGACGACCAAGAAAAGACGATTGTCGAATCTAATAAATATAAAATTCCGATATTGGGAGAGATAGATGTCACTAAAGCATCAATATTCTTAATCGCTGTTGTACTAGGATTTATCGATGGCTTTAATCCTTGTGCTATGTGGGTTCTTCTATTCATTATCAATATGTTATTGGGAATGGAAGATAAAAAGAAAATGTTCATTTTAGGGTTTGCTTTCTTATTTACCAGTGCTTTTATATATTTTCTATCGATGTTAGGAATTAGTTTTGTCCTAGGAAACTTTACTGGTGTTTTACGATCTCTAATCGGAGTTGTCGGTATTGTTTTGGGATCTGTTCAGCTGTATAACTATTACCAAACTAGGAATCGTGAAGATGGATGTGTTGTAGTAGATAAGAAAAAGCGCAAAAACATCACTCGTAAAATTACTTCGATTAAGGAATCACGAAATTTCTTCTTAGCACTAATCGGGGTTATCTCTCTTGCGGTATCGGTCAATCTAGTGGAACTTGCTTGTTCCTTAGGTTTTCCTGCTACCTTTAGTGAGATTCTTACTATTAACAATGTCGATTTGATCATGCGAATTGTCTATTTGCTAATCTATGTCTTCATGTATATGCTCGATGATATAGTTGTCTTCATCATATCGATGTCAACTCTTTCATTAGTAGGTATGACGACTAAATACAATAAACTTGTAAAACTGATCGGTGGAATTATTATGATTCTGATGGGAATTCTTTTGATATTTAAACCGGAATGGATAATGTTAAGATTTTAAAGAAACGTAAGTTTCTTTTTTTTATCATTTTTCGACATAATTTGCTAGATGTCGATTTTAAAATATAATTGGTGATGTTATGAGAAAGAATTTTATAATACCTATGTTGTTGGCAATACTGATTGGTTTCTTTTCAGCGAAGTTTGTCTTTGTCGAAAAGACAGAACGAGAAGAAGATTATTACAATGCTTATTTTTTACAACAAGGTGTGTATACTAATAGAGATGTCATAGATAAATATATCAAAGATAGAAATGCGATCGTGTTGAAAGAGGATAATAAATATTATGTCTATTTAGGAGTTACAACCGATAGAGATAATGCTTCTAAACTAAAAAAGATATATGACTCTAATAATCAAGAATTGTATATCAAAAAGACTAAGATCGATGATATTGAATTTTTAAAAAATTTAGAACAGTACGACATTCTTTTATCTTCAGCTGAAAAAGCAGACGATGTCAAATCGATAAATAAAGCAATTATTTCTAGTTATCAAGAAATGGTAAACAACAATTAGGAAATCAATTACTAGGAAAGTAATAATAAAAGTGGTGATGTTATGAAAATTAAAGATATACCTACTAGTGAAAGACCACGTGAACGATTATTACTTTTAGGAAAAGAGAGCTTATCCAATGAAGAATTGCTTTCGATTATTATCAAAACGGGAACTAGAGAAAAGTCGGTTAAAGATTTAGCTCTAGAAGTTCTAAAGAGTGTTGATGATATTACTTTACTTAGTAATGTAACAATAAATAAATTATTGGAGATTAAGGGAATAGGTACTGCCAAAGCAATCGAGATTTTAGCAACTATTGAGTTGGGAAAGAGAATGAATGTCAAGAGGAAAAATACGAATAATTACAAAATTACAACTGCTTTAGATGTATATGAATTAGTACGAGATGAATTGATCGGTAGAACACAAGAGTGTTTTCTAGTGATTTATTTAAATGCTAATAACCGAATTATTGAAAGGAAAATTTTATTTATGGGAACTATTAATAAGAGTATTGTCCATCCACGAGAAATATTTAAAAATGCTTATCTAGTGTCAGCTTCTAGTATCATTTGTGTCCATAACCATCCGAGTGGTAATAAAAAGCCATCACGCGAAGATATCAATCTTACTAAAGCTCTAGTAGAAATAGGTGAATTACAAGGGATACCCGTTTTAGATCACTTAATAGTTACTGAAGATGACTACTTTAGTTTTTTAGATAATCATATGTTATAGGAGGAATAATGAAAAAAATTGATATTAAATATAGAGTAATATTTGCGATTGGTTTCATTTCTCTTATAGTAATAGCTCTCTATTTGACCTTTAACGTTGATAGTTTATATCTTTCTAAGGCAGTTAAAGAAATTGTCTATTTTCCGTTTAATGATTTAAATAATAGTATCGATGTAATTGGGGAAAACTTGAATAACGAATTACTTTTAGAAAACGAAGAGTTAAAGAAAGAGATCGAACTGGATAAAAGTCTTTCTAATTTCGAAGTGATAGATGCAGTAGTAATCGCGCGTAATCCCTCTTATTGGTTAAATTCAATTACCATCAATAAGGGTAAAAAAGATGGTTTAAAAGAAGGAATGGCTTGTGTTGTGAGCGAAGGTTTAATTGGGAGTATCTCATCAGTTACCATCGATACCGCAACGGTTAGACTTTTGAGTAGTATCGATAATGAAAATAAGTTATCAGTGGTCGTCGGAAAGTACAATAAAGTTTTAGAAGTTAGCGAAAACAATTTAGTAATCAGAGGAATTTTAAAGAATGAAGAAATTAAAAATGGTGATGTTGTAAAGACGAGTGGTCTTAGTAATCTCTTTCCGAGTGGCATTGCGATTGGAAAAGTTGTTGCTTTGAGTAACGATAATTACGATAGTAGTCTAATTGCTAGGATAGAACTTTTTGCTGATATAAATAACCTTAAATTTGTCAGTGTTTTAAAGCGTGATCTATCATGATATTGATTGCTTTTTTAGGTCTTGTTTTAGATTTAGTAATTATTTATATCAGTGGTTATACTCTAGGTGATATCTCATATTTATATCCGATGCTTACTCTAAGTAGTATTGTCATCTTAAGTACCAAGTTGAAACCCAAAACTTTTCTTTATACCGTTCTTCTAATCGGTGTAATCGTTGGAACTATCTTCTTTGACAATGCTCTAATGGGACTAGTCATCTACGTCGTCATTTACTATTTCCTATTTCTATACAATAAATTAGTCAGTAGTAGTATTTTATCTTTTCTCGTCAAATTAGCAATAACTATCTTTTTATACGATATGACTAGTTATTTTATATTAGTATTATTCGACCATTTATATTTTAATCTCTCTTACTTGTTCTATAAATTTATCAGGAGTTTAATTTTAAATATTTTTTATGGAATAATTTTATATTTAGTTCTAAACGAGGATAAGCCTTAATAATCTATACTAGAGGTGAATGGTATGGAGAGTAAGTTTTTGAATCAGAAGAAAAACGCTAAGAAAAAGCCTAGTTTTATAGTGAGATTATTTACTAAAGTATTGATCTGTCTGATCA
The DNA here is from genome assembly GCA_947629075.1 of uncultured Bacilli bacterium. Classification (GTDB taxonomy): domain Bacteria; phylum Bacillota_I; class Bacilli_A; order RF39; family UBA660; genus CANRCI01. The sequence continues at coordinate 28,532 of CANRCI010000001.1, forward strand.
TCTTTTTGAGCTTTTTAATCGTCGTTAAAGCTAATCCTAAACTAAAGAATAAAATTAATGACATTTTATACACTAATAATATATCTTTTGCTAGTTTTAATAATTGGTATAAGAAAAACTTTGGGAATATTATCCCTTTAGATAGTAATGTTGTCAAAGAAGAAGCAGTGTTTAACGAAAAGCTTTCCTATAGCAAATCATCGACTTATAAAGATGGGGTAAAGCTTACTGTCGGTAGTAATTATTTAGTTCCCATTTTAGAGAGTGGAGTAGTTGTCTTTAAAGGAGAAAAAGAAGGATATGGCAATGTCGTCATTGTCCAACAAATAAATGGGGTTGATACTTGGTATGGCAATGTCAGTACTTCATACGAATTGTACGATTATATAGAAAAAGGGGAATTGTTGGGTGAAGCTAATGGAGAGGAGATATATTTAGTTTTTCAGAAAGATGGAAAAGTTCAAAATTATAAAGAATATATCTAAAAGAATAGAAATTAGTTCTTTCTTTTTTTTCTTTGCTCTAATCAGTTGCTTTTCAGCTTTTATCAAGAACTTTCTTTTTTTTACCAGTATCATTTTAATTCACGAACTAGGACATTTTTTAACGGGAATAATTTTGGGATGGAAGCCAGATAAGATATATATTTATCCCTTTGGTGGAGTAACTAAATTTGATGATGATTTAAATAAACCCATCAGAGAAGAGTTACTCATTTTAGTAGCGGGTCCAACTGTGCAGATACTTTTTTATTTAATAATTAGAAATTTTCTATCTCTTCACGACTTACGTATATTTTATAACTATCATCTCTCAATTCTTCTTTTTAATCTTTTACCAATTTATCCACTAGATGGTGGAAAACTGATGAAGTTATTATTCGAGACTTTTATATCGGTAAGAAAAAGTTTTTCATTAGTAATATTTATATCTCTTATTTTTGATGTGTCGATAATTATCTTTCTTCTAAAGAAGTTTCCCCTAAATATAATTTTAATGTTTATTTTTTTATTGTCCAAAATAATTAGAGAATATCGCAATCGGGATTATTACTTCAATAAGTTTATTTTAGAGCGATACATAAATAGTTATCATTTTAGTAGGGTAAAAGTAATTTCATCGATAAAAAAAATGATGCGCGGATATCGTCACATCATTAAGATTGATAATAATTATTGGACTGAAAAACAGTATTTATACAGATTATATAAGCGGAAGTGAAGTTTGGCTTTTTTCTTTTTCCAATTCTTTTAATAATTTTTTCTTATCGATTTTTTTGACATATTTTAAGTAGCATTCACCACATAGAGGGACGTATTCAACTTTTGAGTTTGCTCCATCGATTAGATTTTGTTCACCGGCTAAAGTATATTTACCATCAACTTTACGAGCATTGAAACGAGCTTTTTTGCCACAGGTACAGATAGTTTCCAATTCTTTTAGTTGATCACATAATTCGATCAATCTAATCGATCCTTTAAAACTGTTAGTTTGAAAATCACTTTTTAGGCCGAAGCATATGACAGGAATATCTAATATTTTGGCAATATACCAAAGTTCTTCTACCTGTTTGGGAGATATAAACTGTACTTCATCAACTAAGATACAATTAGAATTGATGATTAGGTCTCTATATTTTTTATTTAAAATCGATTCTTCTTCATCGACGACGATATCAACTTTTCTTTTAGGACCGATACGCGATACTAGATAGTCATCACCTTTAGTGTCGATTTTCGATTTCAAAACAGTGACTTTTCGTCCGTTTTCTTCATAGTTGTAAGCCATTTGTAAAAGCATCATGCTCTTTCCGGAGTTCATCGCACCGTATCTAAATTCCAATTTTGCCATAATATCACATCCTTTATTTAATTATAAAATTTAATATTTTTCTTTGTCAAAAACAATTATAAAATTTGACATATAATATATTGATTCTGTCAATAGGAGGTTTTTGATGAAGAACATTAGAGATATTTATGATATCGGTTACGATTTGTATGTCAAAGATATAAAGATCAATTCTAAAGAAGTCGAGGATGGCGATTTGTTCGTCTGCGTTAAGGGAGTCAATGAAGATCGGCATAATTACATAAATGAAGCTTTGAACAATGGAGCAAAGTTTGTAGTTTGTTCTAAAGAAATAAACGATGAAATACCTCATGTTAAGGTTCCAGATACCAATTTAGAACTAGCTGTTTTATCTAAAAAGTTTTACGATTATCGAGATAGTTTAAAGATAATTGGTGTCACCGGAACCGATGGAAAAACGACCACTAGTACTTTGATCCGTACCATGCTTACCAGTGATAAATGTGCTTATATCGGAACCAATGGCATTAGTGGGAAAAATTTTGAAATCAGTAGTTCCAATACTACTCCGGAAATAAATGTTTTATATAAATATTTTAAAAAGTTTGAAGATGAAAATTTGGAGTTTGTTGCGATGGAAGCTTCGAGTGAGGCTTTCTTTAGAAATCGTCTGAACGGAATAAAGTTTGATATTGGAATCTTAACCAACATAACTAGAGATCATTTAAATGTTCACAAAACTTTGAGCAATTATATTGATTGTAAGTGTGAGTTGTTTAGAAATATTAAAAAAGATGGGGTAGCCATATTAAATCGTGATGACACTTATTTCGATAAAGTGCGTGAAAACTGTAGTTGCCGTGTTTTAACTTATGGCAAGGGAATGGATAATGATTTAGTAATCAAAGAGATAGTTCCTAATATCGATTCAACTTCTACTACTTATCTGATTGACAATTCTGAATATACTGTAAATATTCCACTACTGGGTGAATTTAATGCTTATAATTTAGCTGGAGCTATTCTTACTTTATTTGCTCTAGGTATGCCAATCGAAGAAGTCTTTAAAAGAGTTGAAAACATCGAACGAGTAGCAGGTAGGATGAATATCTTTAAAAAAGATAATACTTTAATAGTTTTGGATTATGCTCATACCCCAAATGCTTTGAAGGTGGTTTTAAAATATTTAAACCGCGTCAAAAAGAAAAGAATAATTACGGTAGTCGGTAGTGCTGGTGGTAGAGAGCATGAAAAAAGACCTTTGATGGGTGAAGTCTGTCAAAAATTATCCGATTTAGTAATTTATACTAAAGATGATCCTAGGTATGAAGATCCAAAAGAGATAATTGCCGAGATGATCGATTATAGTAAAGATAATTATTTTATCGAAGTAGATCGTGAAAAAGCAATCGTCAAAGCTTTGGAGTTATCGAGTGATGGTGACATAATCCTAGTAGCTGGTAAGGGTATCGATAAATACATGTTGGAAAATGGTGAAGAAAAAGAGTATTCCGATTACGAATTTTTAAAGAAATTAACTGATAAATAGAATAAAATCCATTTTTATGTTATACTTGGTATATGTAAAATATGGAGGATGAAATGAAAAAATTATTAATTGTCTTTGTCTGTCTGTTGTGTTTAGTTGGATGTAATAAGAAAAATGATGTCGATAAAGAAAAAGTCAGCTCTGATAGTTATGTTTTTGTCGTTGATGGGGTTGATTTAAAAGTAGGAACTAATTATTTAGATGTCAAAGATAAGTTACCAAATGACTATGTAGATAAATTGGTAGATAGTCTCGATAGTGAAACAGAGAAAGAGACTCTTTATACCTTTAACGATTACGAAATTTATACGTCTAAAGAAGAATCTAAAGAGATAATTGATCGTATCGTTTTATCAGATGAAAATGTTACGACCAAAGAAGGAGTAAAAGTAGGTGATAACCTTCAAAAAGTTGTAGCTGAGTACGGGGATAAATATCGTACGAACAGTAATGCCTATACCTATGTTAAAGGTCGAGTTATGCTTACTTTTTTCGTAGATAATGATGAAGTAGTAAGTATTGAATATCAAATTGTAAACGATTAGAAAAAGTCTATTTTTGTCGAATATTTGTTGTTAAAAACATATAATCTATTAGGTGATGATATGTTTTTTCAAATGATAGAATTTTTAAAAAGTCTATTTTTATTTACGGGGTCTTATTCCAATAACGTTTTTCCGGAGCCACTATCTAGCGAAGAAGAGGAAGAAGCTATTATGAAAATGCGTTTAGGGGATAAGGAAGCTCGTAATAAATTGATTGAACACAATTTGCGATTGGTTGCGCACATCGTCAAGAAGTTCGACGCTAAAAACAAGATGCGTGATCAAGATGATTTGATCAGTATCGGAACAATTGGCTTGATAAAAGGAATTGATTCCTATTCTAAAGGTCATGGCACTAAAATAACAACTTACTGTGCTCGCTGTATCGAAAACGAAATTCTCATGTTCTTCCGCAGCAATAATAAAAACGAAAAAAATATATCCCTAAACGAATCGATCGGTTTTGATAAAGAAGGAAATGAGATTACAATCATGGACGTCTTAAAACTTCCTTCACCAGATTATATCGAAGATATTCAGACTAAAGATAATATCAAACTGTTAAAGGATTACATGAACGTTTTAACTCCTAGAGAAAAAGAAATTATTACGAGAAGATATGGCCTTAACAACCGCGAAGAAGAAACTCAGAAAAAGATTTCTAAAGAGCTTAAAATATCGCGTAGTTACGTCTCGAGAATTGAAAAACGAGCACTTACTAAGATTTTACGAGAATATATAAAAAACAATAATATTAACCATTAATTCAAATAATAAAAAATAATTTTATGTAAATAATAAATTGTATGAATAATACAGTTTTTTTATTGGACTTTTATCACTAAAGTAATTATAATAAAGATAGAAATAGGTGAGTAGTAATGAATAGTTGGTTTGATCGTTTTAAAGATTTCTTCAAAAACAAATATGTTCTTATATCATTTATTGTCTTAGTATTGTCTTTTTTTCTTGTATTTTTAGTATATGTAGTGTTTGTTCCTAAAATTATTATTAACGGTAAAGAAAAAGTTGTGTTGCAGTATAATGACAAGTATAGTGAAAATGGAGCTTATGTACTAGGTGATGATGATGGGGTTGAAATAGAGGGTAAGGTCGATACTAGTAAGATTGGTGAGTACGAGGTTGTATATAAATATAAAAAGTTTGGTATTACTTTTACTAAAAAGAGAATTGTCGAGGTCAAAGATGAAAAAGGACCGGATTTAGTTTTAACGGGTGAAGATGAAGTTAATGTCTGCCCTAATAGGGATTACGAAGAAGAGGGTTACAAATCAGTTGATGAGTATGATGGCGACATTACTGATCAAGTGGTAGTAAATAGAGAAGATGACCAAATAACTTATATCTCTACTGACAAGAGTGGTAATAAGACGACAGTCTTTAGAAAAATAGTTAAAGAAGATAATGTTAAGCCGGTTATAACCCTTAAGGGAAATAGTGTCATGTACGTTGTTGTCGGTAGTAAATTTACTGATCCATCTGTCAAAGTAGTCGATAATTGTGATAGCAATTTGGAAGAGAAGGTCGTAACTGAAGGAAATGTTGACATTAATAAAGTTGGAAAGTATACTATTAAATATAAGGTAATTGATAGTAGTAACAACACATCAGAAGTAACTAGAGTTGTCAATGTCGTGAATAAAAATACGACCAATTCTAGTAGAGGAATACCTGGTGTTATCTATTTGACATTTGATGATGGACCTAATAGTGGAACGACTAATGTCATTTTGGATATCTTAAAAGAAGAAGGAGTAAAAGCTACTTTCTTTGTAACGATGCGAGGACCTGATTCTTTGATTAAAAGGGAATTTGATGAAGGTCATACAGTTGCATTACATACGGCATCGCACAATTATAAGACGGTTTATACATCAGTTGATGGATATTTCAAAGACTTGAATAAAGTATCTAATCGTGTGGAAAAGATCACAGGAGTTAAATCTATGATAATTAGATTCCCTGGAGGAAGTAGTAACACAGTAAGTAGACATTATAATATTGGAATAATGACGACACTTACGAGCGAGGTACTAAATCGTGGTTATCGTTATTACGATTGGAACATTTCATCTGGTGATGCTGGTGAAACCAAAAACAAAGATAAAGTATACGCCAACGTTGTTAACAATTTAAGTAAGAAACGTGCTAATGTGGTGTTAATGCACGATATAAAACCTTATACTCGAGATGCTCTTCGCAAAATAATTAAGTATGGTAAAGAAAATGGTTATACTTTTGAACGCATTACGATGGATACACCTATGGTAACTCAAAGAGTTAATAATTAGGAGGATTTTATGAAAAATAGAATAAAGGGATTATTGGTATTAATAGGACTTTCGTTGTTAGTTTTAAGTCCTGTTGATGTAAGTGCTGCCCAAAATACGAGTTTACTTCCAGCTAGTGGAAAAAATGTCGCATCTCCTGGTGATGAAATAAGTTATGTGATCACCCTTAGTAGTACTGACACAATAATCAGTTATAGAGCTAGTTTAGAGTATGACTCTTCAATATTACGACTAGTCAGTATAAGTAATGGTAGTGGATGGAGTGGTCAAAACAGCATATCTAGTCGTGATCTTTCATTTACTACAAATGGGGTTAGTGGTCAGAGCAATGTTGCTACTCTAAAGTTTAAGGTTGCAACTAACACTAGTAAAAAAAGCACCATCATTAGGTTAAACGGGGTTAATGTATGTGCCAAAGAAAGTAATACGCCGACTACTCCGGAGACGACTCCTACTACGCCAACTGATCCTGCAACTGCTGCATGTTCCAATATTACCACGTCACCAAAAACCTTAAACATTCAATCTAGCGATAATCAGTTATCGGCTTTAAAAGTAAATGGTAAGAGTGTATCTAACTTTTCCAAGAACAATTACGAATATGCGATGAGTGTTGAATCCAGTGTTGAGAAAGCTGTCATTAAAGCTACGACTAATGATAGTTCTGCTAGTTTTGTCGATGGTTTTGGAAATAGAACCGTTGATCTTGAATACGGTGAAAACAAAATTGAAGTTCGTGTCAAATCAGAACGAGGAGATCAACAAGTATATACGATTAGAATTAACCGTGAAGATGACCGAACTACTGAAAACCATTTGGAAGAAATAGTAATTGGTGATAAAAAAATAGAGAAGTTCGATAAAGATACTTTAAGTTACTATGTCAAAGTATATAAACAAGATAAAATTACAATTACAGCCTTGACGGTAGATGAAAAGGCTACTTATAAAGTTGATGGACCAACGACTTTGAAAATTGGTGAAAACGAATTTAAAATTACTGTAACTAGTGAAGCCGGAGAAGATTTAATCTATACCGTTACCGTTGATAATATCGATAGTGAGATCAGTAAAAAGCTAAAATCTTTATCGATTAGTGGTTATGATATCGAATTTGATAAAAATAATCAGCGATATGAGATTTTGTATAATAAAGATTTAATAAAGAAACTAAAGATTTATTTTACAACTGAAGCTAAAAGTGATGAAGTTACTGTTACAGTTACTCCTGATTTAGACGATAAAGAAGCTCTAGCTAAACTTAAAGCTGGAGATGAGATAGTTATTACTATTGAAGGTATTGATGGTGAAAAAGAAGAGTACGTAATAGTTTTAAAGAAAGATAAACGAATTAATTTCTTCTTTGTTGTCGAATTAATAATCTTAATCGGTTTAATCGCTGCTATAACAGTAGTAGTTATCAAACGTAAGAAAGATAAAAATAACCCTACAAAGAAAGAAAAGACAAAAAAAGAAAATGATAATGATGACGATGATTCAGTTGTAATTGCTAAACATGGTAAAACTGCAAGTAGTCGTGTTGAGCGTTATGATGAAGAAAAACCTAAAAAGAAAAAGAGATTTTCCATCTATGAAGATGAATATGAAGAAGTAGAAATTGAAGTAGATGATGAAGATGAAGAAGAAATAGGTCAAACTAAAGAGTATAAATGATTTGGGAGAAAGAAATAGACTATTTAGTTTATTTCTTTTGTTCTAGGAGGAATTATGAATAAGTTTATTCCTAAAATGTATGTTAAAAGTATTTATGATATCGATTATAAAAAACTAAAAAAGTCTGGTATTAAATGTATTATGTTCGATTTGGATAATACATTAGCTCTAATTGATGAAGCTGAACCACCTAAAAAAGTTTTACAGTTTTTAAAAAAACTACAACGAGAATTTGATATCTATATCATTTCTAACAATTATAAAAAGAGAATCGAAAAATTCTGTCAACCTTTCGATTGCGATTTTGTCTTTTTCTCATTAAAGCCATCTACTTTGGGACTTAGAAGAGTAAAGAGAAAAAAGAATTATCAAAAGAGTGAAATGTGCATTGTCGGTGATCAATTGGTAACTGATATACTTGCAGGAAATAGATTTAAAGTATATACTGTACTGGTGGACCCATTGGGAGAAAAAGATTTAAAGATTACGTCACTTAATAGATATCTTGAAAATAAAATCCTTAAAAAGACGGCGAGGCAGGGAACTTTAGAAAGAGGTAAATATTATGAGTAAAGAAAAGTATTGTCTTGGATGTGGAGTAAAACTTCAAGATGATAACATTAAACAAGAGGGTTATACTTCTAGTTTAGATAATGACATATGTAGTAGATGTTTTAGAATGAAAAATTATGGTGAATATCAAGTAGTTGCTAAATCCAATGAAGATTTTATTAACATTCTAAAAAGTATTAATAAGACTAAAGATTTGGTTTTATATATCGTCGATATTCTAAATACTTATGATGATATAAATTACATTAGGGATTATATCGATAATAAGATGATTTTAGTTTTAAATAAGAGGGATGTTCTACCTAAAAGTGTTAAAGATGAGAAGTTGATTGCTTATTTTAAAAATTTAGGACTAGATTTTCAGGATATCTTAATAGCGTCAGCGAATAAGAATTACAATGTCGATGATTTGATGGCAATGATTAAGAAATATAAAACCAGTAGAAATGTCTATGTAGTTGGACATACTAATGTTGGAAAAAGTACAATGATCAGTAAACTCATTAAGAATTATTCGGAATATGATAGTCCACTTACCATATCACCACTTCCTTCGACTACTTTAGATAAAATTACGATTAAAATAAGTGATGATTTGACGATTATCGATACTCCGGGGTTAATAGATCGCGGTAGTATTGTGAATTACATTGATCAAGATGCTTTGAAAAAGATCAATCCCAAGAAAGAGATTAAACCGAAGACTTATCAGATTAAACCTAATCAAGCTCTAATTATCGATGATTTAGTTAGAATAGATTATGTCGAAGGAGAGAGGAATAGTTTTACTGTCTATATGTCTAACAATTTGAAAATCAAACGTGTCGTAGCTTCGCGTCACGATGAACTAACTAATTTAACTAAGACTAGTATCGATATGAATTATCATGAAGATTTAGTTATTGATGGCCTAGGTTTTATCAAAATAGTCAACAAAGGAAAAATAGATGTCTACGTTCCGATGAATGTTAAAGTTTTCAAAAGAGAATCACTAATTTAGTGATTTTTTTATGGACAAAAATTGCTTCTTTTTCCGCTAATTCGTTGAAAATGCTTTATTTTTATACTATAATGAAATTGGGTGTTAAGATGATAATAAACGTTAAAAATATGAACATTAATTACATACAATATGGTGAAGGGCATGATGTGGTTCTTCTTCACGGATGGGGGCAAAACATCGAAATGATGAGACCCTTAGGTGATAGATTACAAAAAAATCATCGCATTACCATCATCGATTTACCGGGGTTTGGCCAGAGTAGTGAACCAGACGTTGAACTTACAATCTATGACTATTGTGATGTCGTCGAGCAAGTTCTAAAGAAATTAAAAGTTAAAAATCCGGTGATGATCGGTCATTCGTTTGGTGGTCGCATTTCCATAATTTATGCATCGCGTAACAAATGTCATCGTCTAGTACTTTTCGGAAGTCCTTGTGTTCGTGAGGAGGAAAAGGAAAGCCTGAAAGTTAAAATGTTAAAATCGTTAAAGAAAGTTCCTTTTTTAAGACCGTTTGAGGATTTTGCTAAAAAACACATCGGATCTAGAGATTATCGCAATGCCTCAGTTGTCATGCGTAAAGTCTTGGTTAACACCGTCAATGAAGATTTGAGCGATTGTGCTAAAAAGATCGAGTGTCCAACCCTTTTAATTTGGGGAGATAACGACACTGAAGAACCAGTTAGTAGTGCTAAAAAAATGGAAGCTCTACTACAAGATGGTGCTTTAATAATTCTTCCTAATTCTACACATTATGCTTATTTAGAGAATTTGGTTCAAGTTGTTAATATAATTAACAATTTTATATAGGAGTTAAACTATGGTTTATTTTGTTTATTTATTTGCTATTTTTTATGCCTTTTACATTACTAAACGAAGTTTTCACATGTTACAGGAAAACTTGTACAATGAGAACAATCGTTATTTGAAGTGGGTTAAAAACAATTTCAAAGATGTCATTACCAATTATGCTTGGTTTTCTTTCTTTTTTGTACTTTTAACTTATTTTACCCCTAATATCTATATTATTTATTTTTTATTAGCTTGTAGCATTATTTCTTGTTTCGGTGCGGTTAGTCAAGAGAGAGAAAAGAGAAATCAGAGTCAAAATAAAAAGCCTCTTGTCATTACTAAACGTATAAAAAGACTTTATGTAACGACGGGAATAATCTATTTTTTACCACTCTTAATTGCGGTCATTTTTAGAAATCTACGCTATACGATGTTGTTGATTACGACTTTTCTTTGTGCGCTTAACTATTTAGTAGTATACATTTCTATGTTAATCAATTATCCAATTGAAATGAGTATTAATTATTCATATCGTAGAAAAGCGATGAAAAAACTTAAAAGTATGCCGGATTTGAAAGTAATTGGCATTACGGGAAGTTATGGTAAGACTAGTTGTAAAAATATTTTAGCAGACATTTTAAATATAAAGTATAATTGTCTTCCAACTCCCAAAAGTATCAATACTGTAGTAGGTCTCATCATGACAATCAACAATCAACTTAGTAAATTTGATGATATCTTTGTAGCGGAGATGGGTGCTTATGTCGTGGGAGAAATCCACCGCTTATGTAAGTTGGTCAATCCTAAATACGGAATTATCACGAGTATTGGAACAGCTCACTTGGAGACTTTCGGTAGCGAAGAGAATATTCAACATGGTAAGATGGAGTTAATCGAATATCTACCTAGTGATGGTGTCGGTGTTTTAAACCGCGATGATCCTAAACAGAGAGATTACGAATTAAAAAATGATTGTAAAATATTATGGATTGGTATCGAATCAGAAGATGTCGATGTCAGAGCAATAGATATCAAGTGCGATTCTAAAGGTACCAGTTTTAAATGTGTATTTAAAGGTGATAAGAAAAAGTATTCGTTTACAACTAAGTTACTTGGTCGCCACAACGTCTATAACATTTTATCTGCTCTAGCTCTAGGATATGAATTGGGAATTAGTCCTGAAGAGTTAATCAGAGCTGTAAAAAGAGTAAAACCAATTCCTAATAGATTGGAATTAAAAAAGATGTATGGCTTTAATTACATTGCTGATGATTACAATTCTAATCCCGTTGGGGCCAAGAGTGCTTTAGATGTATTGGCGATGATGGACGGATACCGAGTAGTAGTTACTCCAGGAATGGTTGAGTTAGGTGAAAAACAAGATTATTACAATAAAGAATTTGGTAGTAATATTGCCGACATTAAGCCTGATCTAGTAATTTTAGTTGGCAGTGAAAATACCAAAGCAATTCATAAGGGATTAATTGAAAATGGCTATAAAGAAAAAAATATTCAAGTTATCGAAAGAGTAACTGAGGCCTTTCAAATTATAAATGGTATAAAGACTAAAAAAGAAATATATGCACTGTTCGAAAACGATTTAACTGATTCATATATAAAAGGAGGAAAAAAATGATAAAAGTAGGTGTAATTTTTGGTGGAGAAAGCGTTGAACACGAGGTAAGTATTATTTCTGCTGTTCAAGCTATGGATAAAATGGATAGGGAGAAGTATGAAGTAATCCCTATATATATAACCAAGGATCGTGAATGGTATACTGGTGAAGTATTGAAATCAATCGAAACTTTCCAAGATTTGAATTTGGTAAAACGATATGCTAAAAACGTCGTTTTGATTTCTAAGAACGGTAGATTTATTCTACAGGGTAAAGGTCTTTTTAAATCAATTGTCAAAGAGATCGATATCGCTTTTCCAATCGTTCATGGAACTAATGTTGAAGATGGAGCCTTACAGGGATATCTAAAAAGCATTGGTATTCCAATCGTCGGTAGTGATGTTGCCGGTAGTGCTTTAGGTCAAGATAAAGTGTTACAAAAACAGATTTGGGAGAATTTTGATATTCCATTTGCTAAATATGTTTGGTTTTATGATAACGAATATGATGAAGATAGCGATGAAATAATAAAAAAGGTCGAAAAATTAAAATACCCAGTAATTGTAAAACCAGCCACTTTAGGAAGTAGTGTGGGAATTGAAGTTGCTAAAAATCGTGAAGAATTAGTCGCAGCAATTGAAAACGCTTGTGAATACGACGAAAAGATCTTGGTGGAAGAAGTAATTTCCAATTTGAAAGAAGTAAATATCAGCGTTTTGGGTAACCATGCTAGTCAAGAGTTGAGTGCTATCGAAGAAGTAATTAGTGATAACGACATCCTTACTTATGAAGATAAGTATATCGGAGAAGCTAAGAAGGGTGCTACTAAATCTTATGGAAGTAAAGGAATGGCTTCAGCTAGTCGTAAACTTCCAGCTAAAATTACGAAAAAAGAAGAAGAAGAGATTAGAGATATCGCTGTAAAAGCATTTAAATCACTAAATCTTTGTGGATGTACCAGAATCGATTTCCTTATCGATGATAAAAAGAAAAAAGTATATATTAACGAAGTAAATACTATTCCTGGAAGTTTAGCTTTCTATTTATGGGAATGCGTTGGCAAAGAATATACTGAACTTTTAGATGATATGATTAATATAGCAATTAAAGAATATAAACATAAAATTAGTAAAGTTCATTCTTTTGAGAGCAATATTTTAGCAGGATATACATCTCTTAAAGGAGCAAAAGGAATGAAAGGGAAATTGCGATAAGTTAAATTATTAGTAATTATTAACATTATTTGGGGGATGATATAATGGATGATATTTTTAATTATTTAACCGATTTATTTGATGATGTTCCAGTACCAGAAGTTAAGATTACTGTTGATCACGATTTAGATAAAGAGGAATTTGAAAATGTTAAAGAATTAATTTTATCAACCCCTGGTATTACTGGTGTCGATTTTAAAGGAACAGTATCTGTTAATTTTATTGAACAAATTAAATGTCTTTTAGAGATTTCACCACTAGTAGATGATAAAAGTGTTGAAAAAATTGTTTTAGTAAATTTTAATCGTAAAGAATTAGAAAAACTGTTAAATTTAAATTATGTCAATCCTGAAACTTGGAGTATTGCTTATAAATATGAAGATAATTCTTTTAAAGTAGCTCTTCTTCCCGAGGTGAGAAAGATCGAAGAATACATTTCTTTGATAAGTAGCAGTTTAAAGAAAAATTTAACTCCTTTAGAACTGATAAAAGAGTTGTATGACTTTGTTAAACTGTTGGAACCTAAGGAAGAAGCATCTAATCTTCTTCAGGATATAATTAATACTCGTACTGCTAGTAGTTATGGATTTAGTTATTTACTACAGGAGTTGTTGGCGCGATTTAACATTCCTTCATATATTATTGATGTATCGCGTGATAAAAAATTATTTCATTCTCTATTAGTTGAAATAAATGATGACAAATACCTAGCTTCAGGGATGTATCTTTTCGATCCTGAGAGTGATGCTGTACCAAAGCATTCTTATCGCAATGATCTAGCAAGGCATGTAAATTACAATTTTTTTGCTCTTAGCTGTGAAGAGGTTCAGCGACTAGTTTATGGTGATAAATTTGCAGGAATCATGGGAGCACTGATGATCAGTGATGAGGAGTTTGGCTTTAGAAAATATCGCAGGCGTAAAAACATTCGCGAAGTTACTAAGATAGAGAATACTTTCGATACTAATTATTTAGGCTTGAAAGAAAAAATAAACACAACTAAAAACATTCCTCAAGATATGAAAGTGAAATTGTTTACTAGTAATGTCAAAAAAGAACTGATCAAACTAAATAAAAATATCGATGTAAAACATATTATTAAAGAGAATTATTTAGTTAAACGCCAAGAAATGTTTATAGAAGAGAAAAAAGAGATAGAACCGGTAGATATTTATGATATTTAAAACTTAACGGTTTTATTTTTTTTGGCCTTATGGTATAATTTAATTATTAAAATAGGGGTGAAATTTATGCCTAAAACTAATAGTAAAGGACAAGCTTTAGTAGAATTTTTACTTATCTTGCCAATTTTTCTGTTCATTCTTTTGGCAGTCGTAGATTTTGGCAGAATTTTTGTTACTAGAAGTAATTTGGAATCCCTTTCTAGTGAAGCAGTAAAGCTCTATGAAAAAGATAGTAATTATGATACCGTCAACAAAGAATTAAAAGAAATATCATCAGATGAGTTTGTTTTGTCTATTGACAAAAACGGTAATAAAGTTAAGATTGTCGTTCAACGTGATGTAAGCATTATGACACCTGGTTTACAACAAGTTTTAGGTAAAGTTTACAAAGCTAGTAGTGAAAGAGTGATTTTAGATGAATAATAATCGTGGACAGGCATTAGTATTATTTGTTCTTTTTCTACCAGTATTGATGCTCATCTTAGCGTGGTCAATAGATACAGTTTACTTAAATTACGAGAAACAAAAATTAGATGGAATAACTACTTCAATTATGGAGAACTTAAAAAATTACCCAGGAGCCGATGAAAAAGTAATCACTGAACTTTTTGAAGATAACGATCGCGATATTGAAGTTTTAAAAAGTAATGTTCAAAGCGATAAAATAAGTATTTCCTTAAAAAAAGAAATTCCCAGTTTATTTGGAAGAATTATAGGTTACAATACTTATTCATTAAAACTAGAAAAAGATTACGATTATGAAGCATTAGACAGCATTTACGCTCCAGTTAACAATGGCCTTTACTTACATTTTACAGGTATAGATGCGTTAAATGATGACAATGAATTAGTTGATCGAACTGGTATAAACAAAATCGATTATTTCAATTTAAGTTGGGATAAGAAAGACCATTATTATAGTTTTAATGGTAAGGATTCACGCATCACCAATAGTATCGATTTTGAAAACGCAACCAACTATTTTACTATTCAAATGTTGTTTAGAACCAAAGATGTTAACAATTACAATAAAGTCTTAGTTTTAGATTTTTACGATATAAAAGACCAAGTTTTAAAATTGACTTTTAGGATTAATAATGGTGTTTTAGAAGTATATGACGATTCAGAAAAAATTGGTGAGACAAAAGTAAATCCAATTTCAAAATACTATGTTGAGATAACCAAGGATGACAATGGTCTAAACATATATTTAGATAATGAATTGTTAGTTAGAAAAGATATTGGTTTCACTTTAAAGTCAATCATTACTAATATCGGAATGGAGAAAGATGATAATTCGTCATTTGATGGTGGTATATACACATATCGCATTTATAATAGACTTTTAACCGATGAAGAGAGAAGTAAAAACTATAGTAATGCTTTAAAAGAGTATACATCTTAAATATATGATATAATTATTAAGATAGATAGGTGATAATATGGAGATTAAAAAAGGGAAAATATTTACAATTACATCGATGAAAGGTGGCGTAGGAAAGACTACTTTCGTCATGAGTTTAGCTAAAATTTGTGAAGAAGAAAAATTGAAAGTACTAATTATGGATTTAGATTTTTATACTGGAAATGTTGCTTTTTCATTGAATGCTAAAACTAAAGGAAGTATCTATAACCTATGTGATGATATGGCCAATAATCGTATTAAATATGGTGTAACTGATGAATATATCCACAAGATAAATGATTATATCGATATCGTATCCTCACCTAAAGATCCTAGAGATGTAACTAAGATAGATGATAAATACATCGATGCCATTCTTAACAATTTAGTATATAAATACGACGTAATTTTAATAGATACTAACCATGTACTAAATGAACATAAAATGGTCGCGTTTGATTTAAGTGATAAGATAATTGAAATACTTACCAATGATGCTTTTGATTTACAAGGAAATAAAACTTTTATGGCAATATGTAAAAATATGAAAGTAGATAATGTTATCTTAGTCCTTAATAATTCGATTGATGAACGAAAGAGATATTTTTCGATGTATGATATAAAAAATATTTTAGGTAGAAATGTCAATTATATTATTCCTACTAGTTTTTATTTAAAAAATTATCAACAGATGGTTATGGATGGCGATATTTTGAATTTTAAGAACAAATTATCATCAGCTGGTAAAAAAGATTATTCTAAATTCAGAGAGAATATGAAAAAAATATTATTAGAGGGTGGTAAAGATGGCAAATAAATGGTTAGAAGAATTTAATTTCGTATCCCATGATAAAGAAGTAAGTTCTGAAAGTGTTCAAAGCGATTACGAAGTATTTAAAGATAAAGAATTACTAGATAAATTTAGAACAGTTATCATTCAAGATTTAATAGATAATAGAATACCTGATGGTAAACTTCTTACACAATACATTAATGAAGAAATTGATAGAATTACTGATGGTTATGATTTAACTAATTTAGAGAGAAGTCATATCTTTAATTTGATCGAGAATGAAGTAAATGGTTATGGACCTTTAACAGAACTTTTAGATGATAAAAATATTACGGAAATCATGGTCAATTCTGCTGATGAAATATATATTGAGGTCGATGGTCAATTGATTCGTGATGAAAGTGTATCGTTTATCAATGAAGAACATATCATTAGGACTATTCAAAGAATTATTCAACCGCTAGGTAGAACGATTGATTCAACTAATCCGATGGTCGACTCTCGTCTGCCAGATGGTTCTAGAATTAATGCTGTCATTCCGCCACTTTCGGTTAAGGGACCAGTTGTTACTATTCGTAAATTTAAGGATAGTATGGATAATATTGAGAACTTAATTGGTAATGGTAGTATGACTCCATATATGGCTAGATTTTTAAATGCTTGTGTCAATGCCAAGTTGAACATTTTAGTTTGTGGTGGTACTGGTAGTGGTAAGACGACCCTTCTAAATGTTTTATCCAACTTTATCGGTTCAGGAGAACGTATTATAACGATCGAGGATGCGGTAGAGTTAAGACTTCATCAGGAACACGTCATTCAACTGGAGACAAGAAATGTTAACTACGATAAAGAAGGAGAAGTTACAATTCGTGATTTAGTTCGTAACTCACTTCGTATGCGTCCGGATAGAATTATCGTCGGTGAAGTTCGTGGTAGTGAAGCTTTCGATATGTTACAAGCTATGAATACAGGACATGATGGAAGCTTGACAACGCTTCATGCCAATGGACCAGCTGATGCTCTAGATAGACTTGAAACGATGATTTTGATGAGTGGAATAGAAATTCCCCTAAAGGCAATCCGTGGTTATATTGTCAATGCTTTAGATATCGTTGTCAATGTCGAACGTCTAAGTGATGGTCGAAGAAAGGTAACTTCTATTTCTGAGATTACGGGATTTGATGGTGATGAAATAGGATTGAAAGAAATATTTGCCTTTAATCAGAACGGTGTAACAGATAACAGAGAGGTTATCGGTGAATTTGTTCTATATCCATATATTCCAAAAGTATATAGTAAAATTAAAAGTCGCGGTGTCGATGATGTCGACGATATTTTTGAAGAATTACAAAAACAAATCGATGCTGAAAACAAAAAGAAAACTAAAGATGGAAAAAAGAAAGAGACTAAAAAAACGACCAAAAAGAAAAGTGTAAAAAAATAAAAAAAGGAGGTAGACCATGAATAGTGTTGGTGTGTATACAATTCAGATTCTTACAATATTAACCCTTCTAGTAATTGTTTTTCGATTATTGAGATTGAATTCATCCCTTAGAATGGTTAGACGCTTTACTCCTTATACAGTAGAAGAATTAGAAGATCGCGATGAGACGTTATTCGATTATCTATATCGAAGATATCAGGTGTATCGCAAAAAGATTTCTAAACAGTTCAAAAAGTCTAAATTGTTATTAGATTACAGTAAAAAATATGAGAAGTATTGCGATAATAGTAAGATCATAAGAGATGAAGCAATGGACTACATTTCTGATAAATTTGTCGTCGGTTTTGTGGCGATGATTGTCATTATGTTCTCTGACATATTTCAATATCAACCAATAACTTTTTTGCAGTTGTTGACATTTTATCTAATCGGATTTTTTATACCAGATTTGGTTTTAATATCTAAGAATAAAATTCGTGAGAAGTTAATTGAAAGAGATATGTTACACGCGATCATAATCATGAATAATGCTTTTAAATCAGGAATGAGCATTATGCAAGGTATATATATGGTTTACAATGAGTTAGATGGGCCGATTAGTGATGAATTCAAAAAGATGTATATCGACATTACTTTTGGACTTAATATGGATACCGTATTTAAAAGATTTGCTGATCGCGTTAAGACAAAAGAAGCAAAATACATCACAACTTCACTTACGGTACTAAATAAGACTGGTGGTAATATAGTTCAAGTATTCTCATCAGTTGAAAGAAATTCGTTTACCCGTAAGAAACTACGTGAAGAATTAGGAGCTATTTCAGCATCTAGTGATGCCATTTTCAAGATGTTAGCAATTATCCCAATATTCTTAATCGGCATAATTTTGATGCTCAATCCGACATATTTTTCACCACTTTTCACAACTAGTGAAGGCTTACTAATCCTTGGCCTATTAATCCTTATTTATGTCCTATACATATTTATAGTTAGAAAAGTTATGAAAGTAGAGGTTGATATTTAATGAATAGAAATAATTCTCGACTTGCATATCGTATATATAGTAGGAAAGAAATAGAAAAATATCAGCGAAAAATCGATTTATTTGGCTATGGAAAGAGTTATGACGCAACTATTTTTCTAAATATTAGACTTCTTACTTCCGCTTTCTTGTTTTTTATGATATTATATATATTCGAGTTGGGATACGTCTTAGCACCTATTCTTACCGTTTTATATTATTATTTCTTTCCTTATTTTGTAATTGATCGAAAATTACAGAAGAGAAGTGATAAATTAGATAATGATGCGATGTATTTCTTTGAAGTTATGACTCTATCAGTTGAAACTGGTAGAAATTTAAAAACAGCTTTAGAGCTTACAGCTAATACGGTCGATAGTGAATTATCTGATGAATTCAAACAAACGTTAAAAGAAGTAAGATATGGTAAAAGCTTAAATGAAGCTTTGGATGATTTGAAGAGAAGAATCCCATCTGATACAATTAATAATATTATTCTTAATATTTCACAGTCTAATATTTTTGGTAATAGCATTATCGAGACGATGTATAATCAAATAGACTATATAAGAGATAGACAAATAATGAGAGCAAAAGCTAGTATTAGCAAGGTACCATTAAAAGTCTCAGTAATTTCTGTACTTTTTTATATACCTTTAATAATGTTATTGATTTTATCGCCAGTAATAATAGAATATTTTAGTTAGGAGGATTTTTATGAGTGGGCATTCAAAATGGGCAACTATTCATCGTAAGAAAGGGGCATTAGATGCTGAACGTGGTAAATTATTTCAAAAATTAGCAAAGGAAATATATGTAGCAGCCCGTGGTACTAATGGTAATATCGATGATAATCCAGGACTTAGAATGGTAGTAGAAAAGGCTAGAAGTAACAATATGCCTAAAGATAACATTAAAAAGGCAATTGATAAAGCAACGGGAGCTGGAAATGGTGAAGACTATGAATCTATTAGATATGAAGGTTATGGTCCTAATGGTGT
>CANRCI010000002.1 GCA_947629075.1 uncultured Bacilli bacterium
CTAAAATTTAATGAAGTAACAACTGGTGCTCATAATGATTTTGAAAAAGCGACAAAGATAGCTCGTGCTATGGTTACAGAATACGGTATGAGTGATTTAGGACCAATTCAGCTTGAACAACAAGAAAGTGGAGTATTCTTAGGAAGAGATTACAATAAGAGCAAGAACTTCTCTAATGAAGTAGCTCATGAAATAGATACAGAAGTTAGAAAAATAATCAATGAATGTTATGATCGCGCTAAGAAAATTCTTAAAGAAAATCAAGAACTTGTCAAATTAATCGCTGATGCTCTAATGGAAAATGAAACTTTAACAAAAGAACAAATTGACTACTTAGTTGAACATGGTAAGATGCCTGAAAGCGATTCTTTGGATGACTACAATTTAAATGAATTAAAAACTCGTGCTAAAATCCAAGGTATTAAAGGTTACACTAAAATGAGTAAAGACGAATTAGTTAAAGCTTTGGAGAATCAGGAAGAAGAAGCTGAAGATATAATTGATAGTGAAGAAGAGGATTAATCCTCTTTTTTGTTTACAGTTTTACAAAATAAAATGTTGATTTTTGTTGCTTTTTAGTAAATTTTCTTATTAAAATGTAATATATAGTAGGTGGTTTGTATGAATGATAAAAAAACTATTAGAGAACAGACAATTGAAAAAATAAATAATGATAAAGATATTGCTAATTATGTCTCTCGACTTGTTAGTAATTTACAGTTATTGGTGGCGTTTATCATCATTTATTGTTTAGGAGATATCGTCTCTAATTATATGTCTTATAAATTTAATATCTTTGATGTCGTTGTCGATGCTGTAGTAATTTTATTAGTTATAGTATTAGCAGTATTTGCTTTGCGAGGAAGTACTAAGATAAAGAGACAAAAAAACTCTAATAAAAAATAATTGTTAAAACAATCGAATGATTGTTTTTTTCTTGTTAAAAAAAGTATATTGCTGTATAATATGAGTGCTTTAAATGTTAGGTGTGATACTATGGAATGGCAAATAGGTAATGTTAAAATAAAAAATAGAGTTGTTTTAGCTCCCATGGCTGGTATAGGTAATTCTAGTTTTCGTCGTATTGTTAAAGAAATGGGATGTGGTCTTATCTATGCTGAAATGGTCAGTGATAAAGCTGTTTTTTACAACAATAAAAAAACGTTAGATATGCTTAAGATGACTGATTTTGAGCGACCTATCGCGCAACAGATTTTTGGAAATGATGTTGAATCATTTGTAGCTGCAGCTAAATACATAGAAGAAGTTATGAAGCCGGATATCATCGATATCAATATGGGGTGTCCTGTACCAAAAGTTGCTCTTCGTGCTCAAGCAGGAGCCTCACTTCTAAAAAATCCCGACAAAATCTATGAAATAGTAAGCGCGGTAGTTAAAGCTGTTAAAGTTCCAGTAACAGTTAAAATTAGAAGTGGTTGGGATAAGAATTCGATTAATGCCGTGGAAGTAGCTAAAATTTGTGAAAAAGCTGGAGCTAGTGCCATTTGTGTTCATGGACGTACTAGAAGTCAAGGATATAGTGGCCAAGCTGATTGGTCCATTATCAAAAAAGTTAAAGATAGCGTTAATATTCCAGTAATCGGTAATGGCGATGTCAAAGATTGCCTTTCAGCTAAAAAGATGCTCGATGAAACTGGGGTTGATGCTGTCATGATTGGTCGTGCAGCTCTTGGTAATCCATGGATTTTTAAACAGGTTGACGAATATTTAAAAAGTGGCAAAATTATTCCCGGACCAACGCCAATCGAAAGAGTTGAAATGTGTTTAAAACATTTAAATTATTTATTAGAAATAAAAGATGAACGAGTAGTTCGCCTAGAAATTAGGAATCATGTAGCGTGGTATTTAAAGGGATTGAAATCTTCTAATGAAATTAAAAATAAAATCTATCAAACTAATTCAATTAATGATATAATTTTTATATTGAATAATTATAAGAAAGAATTGGAGAGTTGTTATGAGAACAGTAGCGATTAAAAGAGTAGGAGCTTTTTTAGTAGATGTTTTTATCATTTTTATGTTGTGTAGCTTGGTAGTTGCCATTTTACCGATTGATAGTAATCATGTAATGGATATTGCTAAAGAACTTTCAGATAAAACGTCGGACTTTTACGATAATAAAATAACAGCGGAGGAATACTCTGATCAGACAGAGGATTTGTCTTACGATTTAAGAAAAACTATTAGTATTTCCCCATTTGTAACGATTTTTATGTATTTTCTTTACTTTGTCATATTTCAAAGTTATAATAATGGACAGACGCCTGGAAAGATGTTGTTTAAAATAAGAATTACAAAAGAAGATGGCCAAAATGCCGGCTTTATAAGTTGCTTTATTAGAAGTGGTATACTATATGGATTATTTACTAATTTGATGGCTGCTATATCGTTCTATATGTTTAATAAAGATAAGTTTTTAAGTGTTAGTAACACGCTTACTTATGCCCAAATCTTATTGTTTGTTGCTTGTGTAATAGGTATTATTCTTCCATCTAAAAAAGGAATTCATGATATTGCTGGAGGAACGATAGTAGTAGATGATATCAATGATTTGGAAGACGCTAATTATGAAGTGTGGGGAAAAGAAACAAAACAGGCTAAAGATAAAGCAACTGTAATGAAAAATAAACATACAACTAAGACAGAAGGGAGAAAAAAGAGATGAATGAGTTTACAGAACAAGAACAAGTAAGAAGAAATAAGGTCGAAGAGATTAGAAAGACTACTAATCCATATCCTGAAAGATATGAGGTCAATTACTCTTTAAAAGATGCTCATGAATTAGAGGATGGAACGACAAATGTTAGAGTAGCTGGTCGTATCGTTTTAATGCGTAAAATGGGAAAGATGAGCTTTTTGACAATTAGAGATATCGAAGGATCTATTCAATTATCTGTTAAGATGGATATGGTCGGTGAAGAGAAATATAAATTCTTTAAAGAGAGCTTTGACATAGGTGATTTCATCGGATGTGAGGGTGAGGTATTTACTACTCATACTGGTGAAAAAACAATTCGTGTCAGCAGTTTTGAATTTTTAGGTAAAGCATTAAAACCACTTCCAGAAAAGTTCCATGGATTGACTGATCCGGAGCTTTGTTATCGTGAACGCTATGTCGATTTAATCATGAATGAAGATACGAGAAAACGTTTTATTACCCGTATTAAGTTCATTCGTGAGCTTAGAAATTACCTAGATAATTTAGGCTATATGGAAATAGAAACACCAATTCTTAACAATAAAGCTAGTGGTGCTTCAGCTCGTCCATTTAAGTCACATCACAACGCTCTAGATATGGATGTCTATTTGCGAATCGCACCAGAGACTTATTTAAAGAGAGCTGTAGTTGGAGGTTTCCCAAAAGTTTACGAAGTTTCTAGATGTTTTAGAAATGAAGGAATGGATGCTTCTCACTTACAAGATTTTACGATGGTTGAAGGTTACCAAGCATACTTCAATTATGAAGACAATATGAAGTTGATTCAAAATATGTTACAGACAATTATCATGAACATTTTTGGAACTTTAAAAATTCAATTTGGTGATAAAGAGATCGATATGAGTGGTGACTGGGGAAGAGTAAGTTTCCGTGAGGTTCTTATCAAATACGCTAATATCGATATCAAAGAATACAATACTAAAGAAAAGTTACTTGCGAAGATTTTAGAAGAAAAAATCGAAGTAGAAAGTGAAACACCACTTGAGAATTTGGGATTTGGTAATTTAGTTGATGTACTATACAAAAAAGTAGCTCGCCCACATATGCTTGGACCTGTTTACTTAACTGAACATCCAACTAGTCTATCACCCCTTGCTCGTAGTAATGACGATAATCCAGAAATAAGTGATCGCTTCCAATTAGTTATCAATGGAGCAGAAATTGTCAATGCTTATTCTGAGTTAGTAGATCCACAAGAACAAGAGAGAAGACTTTTAGAACAAGCTAAATTAAAAGCTGAAGGTGATGAAGAAGCAATGGATATGGACTACAACTATATTCATGCGATGGAATATGGTATGCCTCCTATATCTGGTTGGGGTATGGGAATTGACCGTATCGTTCAACTTTTAACTAACAGTGAAAATGTTAAAGATGTAGTAATGTTCCCACTTATGAGACCATTAGATGATGAAAGATAAGCACTTTTTAGTGCTTTTTTTCATCAAAATTTCATTTAAGTTACTATACTTAAAAAATATTTTGTTGTATAATGAGAATTGGGAGGGTTAAGAAATGAAAAAAAATAATCTATTGAAAGTGATTGGATTAGTAATACTACTTACTGTTGTACTAACTTGGATTATACCGACAAGTTATTACAGTAGTGGTGTAGTAGATAATGGTCTTAGCCAAGTTGGACTATTTGATTTGATGAGTTACTTATCTAATCCACAGACTTCTGTGTTAGTGTTCTTCGGTTATATTTCAGTGTTCATTTTAGCAATTGGTGGTTTCTATGGTGTTTTACACAAAACCAATTCTTACCGCGTTTTGTTAGATAGAATAGTAAAGAAATATAAAGGAACAGAATGGATCTTCTTAACATTGAGTATAGTATTATTTGCCTTTATTAGTTCTGTTTCAGGATTAAATATTGCATTACTATTTGCATTTCCATTCGTTGCTACTGTAGTTCTTTATATGGGATATGACAAGATCACAGCTGCTTTAGTTACAGCTGGAGCAACAATTGTAGGTATGATTGGTACAACATACTCTGCAACCGTAAGTGAAGCATTAAATGAAGCTAGTGCTAGTACTTTAGCTTTATCTGTGTCTTCGCTAATTTGGGAAAAATTAGCTATTCTAGTTTTGTCAGTTGCGTTATTAGTATTCTTTGTAATCAAGTATTCTAATAAACATAAAACTGCAAAAGTTGATGAGGATAAGCTTATTCTTCCTACAACTAAAAATAAGAAAGCTAAAATTTGGCCATTAGTAGTAATCTTCGATTTAACTTTATTACTAATGATCTTAGGATTTATCTCTTGGGAAAGTTCTTTTGAAATAACTTGGTTTACAGAACTTGTTACTGATGGTATTCCTAACTTTAAGATTGGTGGATTTGCTATATTTAGTAAGTTACTTGGTAGTGCTCTTACTCCATTTGGATATTGGCAAATATATCATTTAATATTTATTGTATTAATTGCTAGTGTATTAGTTGCTCTATTCTCTAGAGTAAAATTAGATGATTTCATTGAAGGATTTGGTAAAGGAGCTCAAGTAGCTTTAAAACCTGCTTTCTTGACTTGTATCATTTATCTAGTATTATTTATATCTGCTAATCATCCATTTGTATTGGGAATAGTTTCACCAATTTTGGATTTATTTAAGAATGCTGCTAGTGTATTCTCTGTTGGATTAGCTACAATAATTTCTAGCTTATTCAGTGTTGAGTTATATTACAGTGCATCTACATTTGTACCATATTTAACTTCAGAAGTCATAACTAATAAAGATCTATATCCAGCTGTTGCATTGGTTATCCAATGTATGTATGGATTTAGTATGTTAGTAGTTCCTACTAGTGCAATATTAGTAGCAACACTTAGTTATTTAGGTATTTCTTATACTAAATGGATTAAATCTACTTGGAAGTTCCTACTAGGATTATTAGTTCTATTAGTAGTAGCACTTCTAATTGTTATGGTTATTTAGCAAAATTAAAGGCCGAAAGGTCTTTTTTTGTTTAAAAATTATACTTTGGGAACATAATTAACATATAATTATTTGAAAGGAGATTTCTATGTTTTCAAAGTTTAGTGAAGATTGTAGAAAAGCATTACTTTTATCGAAGAAAGAAATGATGGATTTAAAACATCCATACATAGGTACTGAGCATTTCATTTTAGCAATTCTTTCTATGAAACGATTAAACGTTACTAAAAAATTAAATGATAACCAAATAACTTATGATAAATATAAAGAACTATTAATAGAGAAATTAGGTCTGGGTATTAGTGAAAGTGATAATTATGTATACACGCCACTTTTTAAAGAAATTATTGAAAAAGTGATGGATAACAATCAATATCGTAAGAATTCCGAAATCAGAGTAGAAGATATATTGTCAGCTATTATTGAAGAAGGTGATGGGGTAGGAATTAGAATCCTTTTAGAATTTGATTTAGATATTGAAGAACTATATCAGAGTTTACTGATTAGAAAAAATAAGAAGAACGCTAAAAAGAGTTTGTTTTGTGAGGAGTTTGGAACTAATTTAAATCAAAAAGCTAAGAATGGAGAATTAGATCCGATTATTGGTCGTGATGAAGAAATAAATCAAATCATAAAAATATTGTGTCATCGCAATAAAAATAATCCCTTATTAATTGGTGAAGCTGGAGTTGGTAAGACTGCTATTGTTGAAGAATTAGCGCGAAGGATAGTAATGGGTGATGTACCTGGAAGACTGAGCAATAAAAAAATAATTTCTATATCGATGGCTTCATTAGTAGCTGGTACTAAATATCGTGGTGAGTTTGAAGAAAGAGTAAACAAGATATTAAAAGAATTAGAAAACGATTCCAGTTTGATAGTATTCATCGATGAAATTCACACATTAATCGGAGCCGGTGGCGCAGAAGGCGCTATCGATGCCTCTAACATTTTAAAACCAGCTTTATCACGAGGAAAAATAACTTTGATTGGAGCAACGACTACCTTAGAATACAAACGAACTATTGAATCGGATAAAGCTCTGGCTAGAAGATTCCAAAGCGTTTTAATAAAAGAACCCAATAAAAATAAAACCCTAGACATTTTACTTTCAATAAAAGATCTCTATGAAGACTTTCACCATGTAAAAATACCTAATGAAATAATTGAGTATATCATCGATGTATCCGATCGTTATATTCATAATCGTTCATTTCCAGATAAAGCTATCGATATCTTAGATGAAGTATCATCATTTGCGGTCGTAAAGAAAAACAAAAATGAAGAGAATATTATCAACTTAAAAAGAGAATTGTTAAATATCCGAAACAAAAAGAGCGATAGCATTAGAAAGCAAAAATTTAATGAAGCATCTCTTTGGAAAAAAGAAGAAAAGAATATCGAAGATAAAATAAATAAATTGCAACTGAAGAAAGAAAAGGGTAAAAATGTCTCGGTAGTAACCCGTGACATAGTCAATGAAGTAATTGAAAAGTATAGTAATATTAAAGTTTTCGATGGTAATGTTTCAAAAAAATATTTTACTGATATGGAAAAAGACTTAAATAGAGAAGTAGTTGGTCAGAAAAGTTCGATCAATTCATTGTGTAAGTTTAATAAAATAATTAAATATGGTTTAAAAAATGATAACAAACCACTCTCTATTCTCTTTGCAGGTCCCACTGGTGTTGGTAAGACGAAATTGGCTAAAGAGTTCGCTAAATATTATGGTAACAAATTCATAAGGCTGGATATGAGTGAATACCGCGATCAAGCCGCTATTAATAAGATTATCGGTTCACCACCTGGTTATGTCGGTTATTCTGATAAAAATACCGTTTTAGAAAAAATAAAAACCCATCCCTTTTCTGTTTTGTTACTAGATGAGATAGAAAAGGCTAGTAAGCAAGTCTTAAATTTATTTCTACAAGTTTTGGATGAGGGATATCTCACTGATTCTGAAGGAGAAAAGGTATATTTCAACGATGTCATTATCATTATGACTTCTAATATCGGTTTTGATAGAAAAGCTCTAGGGTTCTCTTCTAGTGAAGATGAATACACCATTCAAAAACTGAGAGAATACTTCAATGTCGAATTCATCAATCGTATCGATAAAATTTTAGTTTTTAACTCTTTAAATGAAGAAGATATGAAAAAGATAATTACTAATAAATTAGAAACGATTAAAAATAAATATCGATACAAGTTTGATAATATTGATTTTTCTACTAAACTGGTCCAAGAAATCATCGACTTAAGTGACTATAATACATTTGGGGCTAGACAATTAGATAAGATCATTTATGAGCGATTGGAAAACGTTTTGATCGATAATATCATCGATAATAATCGGGAAGTTAGAATAAAATCTATATGCTAATGTAGGTTTTTTTCTTTGGCTTAATATGTTATAATTGACATAGTAGGAGGAGTTTTATGGAGATAAATGATATAAAGCGAAAACTCAGTACTTATAGCAAGAGAATAGATGACTTATGGAGGTCACTTTGACATCGATAAAAAGTTAGATGAAATAGACTCTTTAGAACGAGAGATGAACAATCCTACTTTTTGGGATGACCGTGAAAATAGTGACAAGGTCATCAACAAAATTAATGAATTAAAAAAAATGACCGAGACCATTTCGAAAGTACGTAAAGATGTTCAGGATACCACTGAACTTTTAGAAGTATTAGATGAATCCATGGTAGATGATCTGAATAGAACTATTGAAGAATTTGATAAGACATTGGATGAGTTAGAGATAAATCTTTTGTTGGATGGTCCTTATGATAAAAACAATTGTATTGTCGAGATCCATTCTGGAGCTGGAGGAACCGAAGCTTGTGATTGGGCCAATATGCTGTATCGAATGTATCAGCGATACTGTGAACGTGTCGGTTATAAAATTGAACTGTTAAACTATTTAGCAGGTGAGGAGACTGGAATAAAAAGTGTTTCTTTTTTAGTAAAGGGACTTAACAGTTATGGCTATCTAAAAGGTGAAAGTGGAATCCATCGTTTGGTGCGACTTTCTCCATTTGACGCCAATAATCGTCGTCATACTTCTTTTGCCAGTGTTGAAGTCATTCCTGAATTTTCAAAGGATGTCGAAGTAAACATCGATGAAAAAGATTTAAAAATAGATGTTTATCGTTCCAGTGGTGCTGGCGGACAACACGTAAACACGACAGATAGTGCGGTGAGAATCACACATTTGCCTACAAAAATTGTTGTCACGTGTCAAAATGGTCGCAGTCAAATTCAAAATAAAGAAGAAGCAATGCGTGTTTTAAAAAATAAATTATATCTTTTAGAATTAGAAAAGAAAGACAAAGAACTAAACAATATTCGCGGTGAAGTTAAGAACATTGATTTTGGAAGTCAAATTCGTAGTTACGTCATGCACCCATATTCGATGGTCAAAGATCATCGCAATAACATCGAGACTTCAAACGTCAACAGAGTATTAGATGGTGATATCGATATGTTTATCGAAGGTTATTTAAAGATGCGAGGTTAATTATGAGAAAAAAGAGTAAAAAGAAAAAAGAGATGAGTTTGTTTTTAAGAATTTTATATTTGTTAATTGGGCTATTTCTGTTTTCCCTTTCATTCAATGTATTTATGGTGCCCAATTCTTTTGTAGCTGGTGGTGTCAGTGGTGTTGCGATTATCGCTAACTATCTTTTCGGATGGGATAATTCACTATTTATTATGATCTGTTCAATTATCCTTCTATTTATCAGCTTTATATTCTTAGGAAAAGAAAAGACCATGGGATCTGTTTTAGGTTCACTTCTACTACCAGTGTTTGTCAATCTAACTTCTTATATATCAGTTTACTTACAAGTAGAAGAATCTCTTCTTTTAAGTGCCATATTTGCTGGAGTTCTAGCTGGTACTGGTTACGGTTTAGTATTCAAAGCTGGATTTACGACTGGTGGAACCGATATAATTAATCAGATCATTTCCAAGTATTTAAAGAAACCCCTTGGAACGGCCATGCTGATGTCTGATGGTTTAATCGTATTAAGTGGTGTATTCGTTTTTGGTATCTCTAAATTGATGTACGGAATCATCATTCTTTACATAATTAGTATTTTAACTGACAAAGTTGTTTTAGGAATAAGTGATTCTAAGGCTTTTTATATCGTTACGGATAAAGATCAAGAGATAAAAGATTACATCATCAATGAATTAGGTCATGGTGTTACGGTATTCCAAGCTAAGGGGGCTTACACTAAAGAAAAGCAAGATGTCTTATTCTGCGTCATTCCTACTAAAGAATATTTTGCCTTAAAAGAAGGTATTAGACTTATCGATAAAGATGCTTTCTTTGTTGTCAATGATTCTTACCAAGTAGTAGGTGGTGAATAGTATGAATATTTCCCTAAAGAACATATCCGAAAAAAATATATTCATCCGCTACCTCATCTTAATTTTTACTCAGTTTTTGGCAGCCATTAATTATAATTTGTTTTTAAATCCTTTTAAGATTGTATCCGGTGGAACTAATGGTATATCGATTATTACTGAGCAGATGTTTGGGTGGTCACCGTCTATATTTATTCTGCTATTTTCCGTAGCTATTTTTATCATCAGTCTATTTGCTTTGGGAATCGAGAAAACTTCCAGTGCTCTAGTGGCGACTTTTGTCTATCCGATATTCGTCGAAATTACGGCTGGACTTTCATCACTTTCCGATCTTGCTACAGCTGACCGTATCTTAGTTAGCTTAATCGCCGGAATAATCAGTGGAGCAGTCGGTGGTATCGTTTGTAAAATCGGTCTTAGTCAGGGTGGTGTCAGTCAGATATCCCAAGTAATCGAAGAAAAGTTTAAAGTTTCAGTTACCAAAGTAAACTTCACTTTAAATATGATTGTCGTTTTATTCGGAGCTTATCTATTTGGAATTGCCAATATGATGTACGCTTTGATAATGCTTTATACGATGAGTTTAGTTATGGACAAAGTATTGCTCGGAATATCTAGTAATAAATGTCTATACATAATTACTTCTTGTGAAGAAGAAGTCAAAGATTACATTGTAAAAGAATTAGGACATGGTGTAACTATCTTTAATGTCAAAGGTGGCTTTAAAGATCGAAGAGAAAAAATAATTATGACTGTTATACCAACTAATGAATACTTTAGAGCTGTAGAAATAATTCGTGAATTTGATGAGAAGGCCTTTTTAGTAGTTACAGATTCTTATGAAGTAAAAGGTGGAGCGTAAAGCCCATTATTTTACATAGTTAATATGTAAAATGTATGGTATAATGTTGTATATAGTAGTAAAGGTGGTGACTTGATGGAGTTAATTAACATAAAAAGTGTTAATGTTCGTTATAAAAACGGAGTTAATGCTATATATGATTTATCTTTAAAGATTAAAAAAGGAGACTTTGTTTTTGTCATTGGTGGTTCAGGATGTGGAAAGTCTACTTTTATTAAAATGTTATATAGAGAAATTAAACCTAATAGTGGTGAAATAATTCTAGGTGGATTGAACGTTGCGAAGCTTAGAAATAGTAAAGTTTACAAACTTAGAAGAAAGTTAGGAATAGTATTCCAAGATTATCGTCTATTACCTAAACTTACTGTTTATGAAAACGTTGCTTTTGCACTAGAGGTAATCGGTGCTAAAAAGAGTGAAATACAAGTTAAAACATTAAAAGCCATTGAATTAGTTGGACTTAAATCAAAGACGAGAATGTATCCCGATCAGTTGTCTGGTGGTGAACAACAGAGAGTAGCCATTGCTCGTGCTATAGTAAACAATCCAAAACTACTTCTTTGTGATGAGCCGACAGGAAACTTGGATCCAGAAAAAAGTATGGAAATTATGAAAATTCTTGACAATATCAATAAGACGATTGGTACAACTATAATAATGGCTACCCATGATAAAGAAATTGTTAATAAGATGAAGAAACGTGTTATCGTGTTGAAAGATGGACATTTAGTAAAAGATTATGAGAAAGGAAAATACGATGATGAAATTGCTTAGAATGTTAGGTCGAGGTATAAGAGATGCCTCAAAGAGTGTAATAAGAAATTTTTCTTTATCGATGGCTTCCATTTCTTGTATATCAATAACGTTAATGGTTGTTGCCCTTGCTCTAGTGGTATCATTAAACGTCGATAACTTTACTAATATGATCGAAAGCGATGTTACAATGGTCATCTTTCTAGAGGGAAATGCAACTACTGAAGATGTCGATAAAGTAAGTGATGAATTAGAAAAGATTAAAAACATTGAATCAATAACTTTTAAATCGAAGAAAGAACAACAAGAAGAAATGATGAAAGAAGACGAAGTATTCGAGACGATTATGAGCGACTGGGATGAAGATGAGTCATCACTAAGAGATAGCTTTTTAGTAAAAGTAGTCGATTTGGAAAAAATTGAAGATACTGCTAAAAAAGTTAAGAAAATTGATAAAATCGATAACGTCAACTATGGTGAAGAAATGGTCGATAGATTATTAGGAGCTTTCGACTTAGTTAAAAAAATAACGATTGCGATGGTTGTAACCCTAATAATAGTAACAATCTTCTTAATTATCAATACTATTAAATTGACGATTTTCTCGAGAAAGAGAGAGATATCAATTATGCGATTAGTTGGAGCTTCGAATGCGACGATTAAATTGCCATTTGTCATAGAAGGAATGATTATCGGAGCCATTGGTTCAGTAGTTCCTATTCTATTAGTTATCTATGGTTATGTAGCTATGTATAATCATTTAGGAGGTATTATTTTCTCTAATTTAATTAAACTTATTACTCCAGAACCGTTTGTTTACATCATATCACTAGTAGTACTAATTACTGGTATTATAGTTGGTATGTTGGGTAGTGCTAGGGCAGTAAGGAAATATTTAAAAGTATGAGAAAATTGTTAACGATAATTCTTGCTCTTCTACTTTGTGTGTCGATAGTCCCTAGCCAAGTCGATGCCATTACTTTAGCAGAGTACGAGAAGAAATTAAAAGAATATAAAGATCAACAAGCCGAAAATCAAGCTTCCATTAATCAAACCCAAGGACAGATCAATTCAGCTAATGCCAATATCAATGGAATAAAAAAAGAATTGGTCAATATGGGTAAAGAAATTGAAAAACTAGAAAAAGATGTCGTTAAATATAAAGAAGAAATTGAAAAGAAAGATGCAGAAATAAAAAAATTAGTAGAATATCTACAATTATCAGGTGGCGAAAATGTATATTTAGAATACGCTTTTGGAGCTGATAATATTACTGATTTAATCTATCGTATGTCGATAGTAGAACAGATGACTAAAAAGAATGACGATATGATTAAAGAACTAAAAGATTTAATTCAAAAAAGTAATGATCGCGAGAAAGAAATTAATACTAAAGAAAAAGAATTAAGTGTTAAACAAGATGAATTATCTGATAAAGTACAAGCTCTAGGTGAAGAAAAAGAATCTTTACAGACAGGTGGAGTTAGTATTGCTCAACAAGTTAAGATATATCAGACACAAGTTGATACCTATAAGAAGTTAGGTTGTAAATCTAGTGATCGAATAGGAATCGATTGTGCTAAAAATGGTGAAGCTGGTATATTTAGACGTCCTACTAAATCGGGATATATTACTAGTGAATACGGATATCGTTGGGGAAAACTTCACCGAGCAGTCGATGTTGGTAATAAAAATCCTTATAGTACTAAAATATATCCAGTAGCAAACGGAAGAATTACTTCCATTCACCACGATTTATATGGAGCTTTAGTAGTACTAATTGAACACAATAAGAATGGTAAAATTTATACTTCTAACTATGCCCATCTTAGTAAATATTCTCCTAATATATATGTAGGAAAATACATTACTTCAGATGAATATATCGGTTATATGGGAGCAACGGGATATGTTACTGGACCACACCTACATCTTGAGATATATCCATGTCGACTTTATAATGTTAACGATAAGAATTGTAGTACTTGGAGTAAATATGTCAATTATGCAGCTAAACTTACCAAGAATGGTTATAAAGGACCTAGATCTTTGATCAATTTCCCTAAAGGACTATATAATAGTTGGTCAACTAGATAAGAGAAATCCACAATATTTGTGGATTTTTTATTGATTATTTAATAGCTGTGACATATAATGAAAGTGAATAGAGGTGAATGTGCGAAAAAATTGGTTTATTACTAGTTTTTCGCATTTTTTATTGAGGTGATGTATATGTCTATGACGTGGTTAATGATATGTCTATTTTTAGTGTTTTTTGAATTGATTACTATTAATTTAGTTAGTATTTGGTTTGCTATTGGAGCTCTTTTAGCATCATTAGTTGCTATCTTTATCGATGATGTCGTCATTCAATCAATCGTATTTGTAATTTCGAGTATTATAGCCTTTTTCTTAGTAAAACCATTTGCTAAAAAGTTTGTTAACAGTAATGTTGAAAGAACTAATTTAGATAGAGTAATTGGTAAAATTGGTATTGTTACTGAAGATATAAATAAACTAGAACCTGGTGAAGTAAAAGTAGATGGTAAGAGATGGACGGGAACTAGTGATAAAAAGATACCTAAGGGTAGTAAAGTAGAAATACTTGCTATAGATGGAGTTAAACTCCGAGTTAAGAAAGTAGAGGAGGAAAAAGATTAATGTTTTGGATTATTTTAATTGTTTTATTAGTAATTGTGGCAACTGGAGTAAAAATTGTACCACAATCACGTGCACTTGTAGTGGAGAGATTAGGTGCTTATCATCGAACTGTTCAAACAGGATTGCACTACGTAGTTCCATTTGTGGAAAGAGTAGCAGCTAATGTCAGTCTAAAAGAAATAGTACAGGATTTCCCACCACAACCAGTTATTACCGAAGATAATGTTACGATGCAAATCGATACAGTAGTTTACTTTTCTATTACTGATCCTAAACTATATTGTTATGGAGTAGAAAATCCTATAAACGCTATTGAGAATTTAACAGCAACTACACTTCGTAATATCATTGGTGATTTGGAATTAGATGAAACTTTAACATCACGTGATATTATCAATTCTAAGATGAGAGCCATTCTTGATGAAGCAACTGATCCATGGGGAATTAAAGTAACTCGTGTTGAAGTTAAAAATATTATTCCACCACGTGATATCCAAGAGACAATGGAAAAACAAATGCGAGCAGAACGTGAAAGACGTGAAGCTATCCTTAAAGCTGAAGGAGAAAAGAAGGCCGCTATTTTATTAGCAGAAGGTGAAAAAGAAAGTGCTATTCTTCGAGCAGATGCTAAGAAAGAAGCTCAAATTCGTGAAGCTGAAGGTGAAGCTCTAGCTATTATTAAAGTTCAAGAAGCTAATGCTGCAGGTATTAAAATGATTCGTGAAGCCAACGCTGATGACGCTTACTTAAAATTAAAAAGTTATGAAGCAATGGAACACGTAGCCAATGGTCAAGCAACTAAAATTATTATTCCATCAGAATTACAAAACCTAGCTACAATTGGAACAGTATTTAGTGAAATGACTGATAAAAAATCAAAAAAATAATAAAATTTTTATCCACAGTAACTGTGGATTTTTTATTGACTTAAGTAGTATAAAAAACTATAATAGTTAATACTTTGTAAAAAGGGGGAGTTATATGAAAGTCAGTATTATTGTTCCAATTTATAATAAAATTCAGTATTTACCCCAATTTTTTGAAAGCGTTTATAGCCAAGATTATAAAGATATCGAACTAATTCTTGTCGATAATAATTCTTCTGATGGTAGTTTAGAGTTAATTAGAGAATTAGAGAAAAAATATTCTTTTGTTAAAGTTTATCAGGAAAAAGATCAATGTACCAATTGTGCTAGACTTAATGGCTTTTTACATGCGACTGGAGATTATATCTTTTTTGCTGATCCCGATGACTTATTAGTAAAAGATGGGTTATCTAGTTTAGTAAAATGTGCCGAAGAGAAAGATGCTGATATTGTCTGTGGTAATCACTATATTAATTATGGTAACAGAACTTTTTTAAAAAGCGGATTAGATGAATATAGTGAAGATGAGAATTTAGCTTTTAATGGCGATTATCTTTTATACTTTCCAGCTCTTTGGAATAAGTTGTTTAAAAGAAGTGTTTTAGAGAAAGATGATTTTGTCTTCGTCAATCACTGTGAAGACCAAGTTGTAGGTATTTTAACTTTTCTAAGGTCGGAAAAAGTTTTCCATATCGATAAACCGGTTTACAATTACTTTAAAAATCCTGATAGCATTTCCAATATCAAGAAGAAAAAACGTAATTACGACTGGGTTTTTCATAAAGCAACTGCGCTTAGATATCTAGAGCCTAGAGCAAAGACTTACCCAAAATATGAGAAAGTTAAAGAACAATTCGAATATCGTTTAATGAAAGAAATATTAACTTTAATTGCCGGTATTTATAATCAGGAAACAGAAGAAGAAAAAATAGCGATGACAGAAAGTATCAGAGAATATTTCTGTCAAAACGATTATCAAAACAATAAATACTTAAATAAAGATATTATCTATAAAAATTTAGGTCTCGTTTTAAACTCAAAGTTTAATAAAATTTTTTCTACTAAGACGTTTGGTAATATTTTAGTAGATTTCAAAGATAAAGCTAATTGCACGACTGATTATGTAAAATATATTAAGAAGAAGCGAAAAAACAAATAACCAGTTTCATGGGCTATTGATATAGAAAAATAGGCTTATATATGTTAAAATGTAGTTGTATAGAGAATGGTATTTTATAGTATGTAGTAGTGTAGAGTTGGGTTTTGCTTGATTTTTTGAAAAAAACATGTATAATATAGGCAAATTTAAATTCTATGCGTAGGGAAGCGAGTGATTTTTGTGAATGAAAAAGAAAAAAAGAGAAAGAGAAAAATAAAAATTTTCTTTGCTAGTGCAGCAGTATTTGTTTTAGGTGTTGTGGGATATCAAATTAATAAGTCACCGGATCACGATTTAAATAGCGGAAAAGTAACAGTAGTAGTTCCGGATACTCCAAATAAGGATGTCGAAGATACTCACGAAGGTGATATGACAACGACAACAACTACTGAAGAAGCTGAAGACTTTGTAATCGATCAAGTTACTGAATCAGCCGATAGTATAATTGGTGATATTTCATCAGTAGTCGATGCGGTCGACGATAAAAATATTACGGGTAAAGATCAAGAAACTAGTCAGGGTCAAGTAGCAGTTAATCCAACTACTCCTAGTAAGCCTAGTACTCCAAGTAAACCTACTAAACCTAGTAAACCAAGTGAACCAGATACTCCAGTTAAACCAGAAATTCATGTTCACGTTTATAGTGATTTACTAAATTATGACGACGATGTCGAATATATAAAATGTAATGGCTGCGATTTAATTATCACGAGAGCTCATAAACTTGGTGATAAAGTTTACGATAAAGAGAATCAAGAGTTAGTAGAAAAATGTGAAAACCCAGATTGTACTTACGAAATACGTACAACTCACAAATATCATCAAACTTTGAATTTTAAATCGGCAAGTGATAAAGGTGAAGAGTATGAGTGTGATGAATGTGGTGAAATAATAACTAAAGCTCATACTTACGGTGAAGTACATTACGATAAAGTAACCCATGAAGCAATTCAGGATTGTGAGAATGAAGAATGTGGTTACGAACATCGCGAACTACACAAAGATCACGTTAGTACAACATTTAAATCAGCTGATAAAGAAAAAGAGATTTGGGAATGTGATGACTGTGGTGCCGAAATCGATAAAGACCATGTCTACGGTGCAGTTCACTACGACAAAGTAACGCACGAAGAAATCAAAGATTGTGAAAATGAAGATTGTGGTTACGAACATCGTGAATTACATCAAAACCACACTAAGGCAACCCTTCAGTCACATACATCTGAAAAAGAGACTTGGAAATGTGATGATTGTGATGCAGAATTTGATAAAGCTCATGTCTATGGAAATGTGCATTACGATAAAGGTACGCATGAGGAAATTAAAACTTGTCAAACTCCAGGATGTGGCGAAGAAGTTCGTACTGAACACCAAAACCACGTAAATGCTACATTTAAATCAAACGATAATTTAAAAGAAACTTGGGAATGTGACGACTGTGGAGCAGAGTTTGAAAAAAGCCATGTTGTTGGAGCAGTTGAGATTGAAGAAGGAACATTTGACTGGGTTCAAAAATGTGAGACTCCAGAATGTACTTACGAAATCAGAGATCCACATGAAAATCATCACAACTATAAGATAGCTTCAAATGATGAAACTCATGAACATTGGGAATGTGAAGATTGCCATGATACATTTGAAAAAGAACACGTCTTTAATGTAGGTGTAGAACAACCAGATGGAACACTTCTACAATCTTGTCAAAATGACGGTTGTGACTATCAGAGATATTGGCATAACCATGTAGTTGGAAATGAAGAAAAAGTATTCTATAAACACGATGGTATCTATGATGAAAAAAAATGTTACACAATTATCTACAAATGTAGAATTTGTAACGAAGAAGTAAGAAGAGTAGATTACAACCACGATTTTGAAGAATATGCTGAATTTGGAATCAAGGTTTGTAAGAATGCTGGATGTGGTTATGAAGTAGAATATGAACCAATAAATGAAGTAAACGGAGTTAAAATAACTCAAGCACCAGCTGCAGCATTCGATACAACGGGATTAACTACCGAAACTTATGAAGCACCAACTTTGGAAGAATTTGAAAAAGAAGAAGAAGAAAAAGGGAAGGTATTATCATTATTACCTACTAAAAAAGAAGAATTTTAGAATGAAATGGGGAATAAAAAATGAAAAAGAATGATAAAAAATGGTACAAATCAGTTAGCAATTGGATATTTATACTTGTTTGTATAATTCTATTGCCAATTTTGTTAATGAATATTTGGATAATGGTCCAAGCAAAAAATGAACCGGATAAAATACCTAACGTATTTGGTTATAAACCTTTTATAGTTTTATCAGGTTCAATGGAAACAGAGATTTATAAAGGTGATTTAGTAATTGCTAAAATGATTGATCCTAAAGAATTAAAAGTTGATGATATCATAGCATTCAGAGATCAAGAAAATACAGTTACAACCCACCGAATTATTGATATTGTAGAAGATGATGGTGAGACATTCTTTATCACAAAAGGTGATAACAACAACACTCAAGACCAAAATCTAGTTGAATACGAAGATGTCGAAGGAATTTATGTCTTACGTGTTCCTGGTGTTGGTAACTTAATGAATAGTCTTTCTGAAACAACTACAGTTGTAATAATAATAATGGGAATAACGATAATATTTATCTTAGGTTTCTCAATCTCTAATAGAAAAGAGAGAAAAAAGGAAAGAGAAGAATATTTAGAATACAAGAAGATGAAAGAACAAGAGGAAAAAGAAAAACAACGAGAAGAAAAGCCGAAGGCTAAAAAGACAACGACCCCAAAGAAGACAACGAAGAAAAAGACAGATAAAAAGTCAAAATAAATTTTGGTAAACTGCTTTTTAAGCGTTTACATAGATTATAGGAATAGCATAAATTCCTATGCATAAAAATTTATGCGATTTAATACACAGGTGGGGGGAGGTGAAAAATATGAAAAAGAAAATAATCGCTATATTCGCTCTATTATTTGCTGTTGTATTAACTGGATCTTCAGTTAGTGGAACATATGCAAAATATGTAAGTGAGGTAAAAGGAACTTCTGACGAGGCAAGAGTAGCAAAATGGTCTTTTAAGGTTAATAATGAGGAGACAACTGCATCAAAAACTTTTACATTTAACTTGTTTGATACAATAAAAGATACTGGTGATGCTCAAGAAGATGATGTTAAGTCAGGAAAGATTATAGCTCCAGGTACTGAAGGAAGTTTCAAATTGAGTTTGAAAAACGAATCAGAAGTAAATGCAAACATCAAAATAGATTATACAGTAACTAATAATAATGAAATTCCAATAGAATTTAGTACAGATAAAAAGAATTGGAAGGATACTTTAGATGCTTTACCAGAAGAAGAAATAGCTATGGAAAGTGGTACGAAAGATGTTACTGTTTATTGGAGATGGACTTATGACCCAAGCAGTGGGGGGGATACACGTACTTCTGACACTGATGAAACAGATACCACTCTAGGTCAAGCTGGAGAGGCTAAAGTTAAGGTTGAAGCTAAGATTACTGTTACTCAAAAAGATTAATGCAATTAAAATGAAAGTTAAATTTATTTAACTTTCAAATAAGTCCATGAGAAATCGTGGATTTATTTGAAAATTAAAATCAAATTAGAAGGGAGTAGAGGGATAATGAATAAGTCTAATAATGATGAAAAAAGAAGATTTAAAATGATCATTATGATGTTAATTATTATTATCATTATTCTTTTACTTATAACTAGTTGTAATTCTAAATATTGGGGTAGAATTGGTGAATACATTAATGAAACAGAAGTAGATTTAGATGATGATAGTGGCGAAAGAGATGTTATTTTAAATAAAAATTTAAGATTTGATGATGATAAATTTAATTTATATTTGAGCGATGTTGATGGTAGGTTGTCTTTTCACTATACAAATATTAAGCCTACTAATCTTACGTGTACTACTAGTGATTCTGATATAGCAACTTGTTTTGTTAAAGATGGTTATGTAGTAGTTCATCCCAAAGATACTGGTGATATCGATGTTGTTGTAGAAGGTCTTGCTAATGGAAAGAAATATCGAGCTAAATCAAAGGTAAAAGTTAAAGACTCTAAACCGTATATAAGTTTATCTAGTAAACGTGGAACTATTAATCTTAAAGGTAATAAAAAAATAATTGTGTCTTATAGATTAGTAGGAATATCTGGTAATGTAACTGTTGATATTGATAACGATTCTATAGCTGATGTCAGTGTTAAGAATGGAGTTCTTACAGTCGTTGGTAAGAAAGTAGGAAAAGCTAAGATTACAGTATCTGTTAAACGCAATTCCAAGACTTATAAAGATACATATAATTTAACAGTTATTAATACGACTAATAAAAAGAAATCTTCTAAGAGTAGTGATAGTTCATTAAAAAGCTTATCTTCCTCAAAAGGGAGGGTTAAGCTTAAGAGTGGAGTTTATGATTATTATGTTTCAGTAGATAATAGTGTTAAAAATTTAGATATTGATGCTGTACCTCGTGATAGCAAAGCTAAAGTTAAATATAAAGTAAATGGTAAAGTAGTAGATAATTTAAATGATGTTGAATTAAAAGTTGGTAACAATAAAATAGAAATAGTGGTTATAGCTGAAGATGGAAGTAGTACTACTTATCATGTTAATGTTAATAGATCTAAGCCTAGTAAATCTAGTAATAATTCATTATCTGAATTAAAAGTAAGTGAAGGTAGTTTGAGCCCTAAATTTAATGAGAAAGTTTTAGATTATCATGTTACTGTTGACTCTAGTGTTGATAGTATCGATATATATCCTAAAGTAAAAGATAAAAAAGCTAAAGTTAAATATAGATATAAGGGTAGAGAAGTAGAATCTCTTGAAGATTTACCACTAGAATTTGGTGATAATAAAGTTGAAATTTTGGTTACTAGTGAAAGTGGAGAAACTAAGAAATACACAGTTACTGTGGAAAAAAAGAAAAGCGATGACAACTATTTAAAAGATTTAGATGTATCTAGTGGTTCAGAATTGAAGTTTGATAAAAACACTAATAGTTATACTGTTAATGTTCCTTATGATCAAGATACAATAACTGTTACTAGTGATGTTGAAGATTCTAAAAGTAAAACTAGTTATAAATTTAATGGTAAAGAAGTAGAATCTCTTGAAGATTTAGAGCTAAACCCTGGAGATAATGAAGTAGAAGTTACAGTTACTAGTGAAAGTGGTAAAAAGAGAACTTATAAAGTTACTATTCATAAAGCTGTTAGAACTGTAGAATTTGATAGTAGTAGTTATACATTGGATATAGAAAATACTGGTATATTAGTTTATCGTGTCTATGAAGATGGTGTTCTTTTATCTGATGATCAATATGATAAAGATGATATAGATTTTACTATTGAAGGATATCAAGGTACGATTGAAAAACACAATGGTTATATTTCGTTGATACCTGATCCAAGTATGGCTGATGAAACTAAGAAAGCAACTATTCAATATGCTGGTTCAAGTTCTAGTGCTGATGTTACATTTAGGTACGTTGAACACTTTGTAAATTCACCAGTTGATGAATATGATGTCGATTTTACTGGTGATAATAATGAAAGAAGTTTTGTTCTACACAATAACATGTTTAGTGGAAATGTTAAGAGTAAGAGATTGAACGATAGAACTATTCGTGTTTATGAAGAAGGAAACGAAGATATTTATATTGATATAGAATATGATCCTGATGAATTAGAAATAGAATCAGTTGAAGGTAGTACTTCAGTATCAGTAACAGTTAAACCTAAGAAATCTGGAAAGCTTAAATTAGGTGTAAGTGGATATTATAAAGGTGTTCCTGTTAATTCATTTCCAATTATAATAAATTCTATTATGAAATATATATTGAAATTGGATGCGAATGGTGGATATTTTGATCAATTTACTACTTATTATGAATTTGCATTAGAAGAAGATACAAACTTCGATTTAACTGATTACTTTGATGGTTATTATGAAGATGAAGATTGCTTACATTATCAGTTAGAATCTTTTAATACTTCCAAAGATGGTTCTGGTACTAAGTACGATTTTGATAATAAAAATATTGTGATAAAAGAAGACACAGTATTGTATGCGATTTATTCTAAAGATCCAATTGATGAACCGATCGAAGAAGAATACAATTATTACTTAGTCGATGTTGATTTATTCCATAATGAAGAGTATTTCCAAAAATATAATCGTGATAAAATTATTTATCCTGGTGCGACTGGTTTTTATAAAATGACATTTGATAATAATACATCTTCTGATATAGAGATAACAAGTGTTACTTTAGAAGAAGATACTATTTGTGTTGATGAAGATGGTGTTAAGGGTTGTCTTAATATGGGATATGCTGTAAGAGATTATGAAGGTAATTACTATTTAGGTGGTAATAATAATTACAGTATTGTAAATAGGAAAGCTGATGAAGTAGATGGTTATCATACTAAAAAAGTTATTACATTTAAGGATCCGATTACTTTAAATCATGGAGCATCAACTGAAATACATCTATTGTGGCAGTGGGTTGATTTTGATGATGATGGACCTAATGATAAATTAGATACTAAGATTGGTGATTATGCTGGTAATAAACTTAATGACATGTATCAGTTAACAGTTAGTATTCAATTTAATAAAACCAAGACAACTTGTGATAAGAATGGTGGTTAAGATGAAGAAGTTAAAAAGAATAATAACTGGTGTTGTAGGAGTTATCTTAGCGCTTATCTTGTTGTTCAACATCTACAATTTCATCAACATAAAAATATTGAAAAATGACCTAACCACAGTCTTTGGTTATTCAGTGTTAGAAGTAGTATCTGGTTCGATGGAACCAACTATTAAAAAAGGTGATTTGATAATTATCAAAGTCAAAAACTTTGAATATCACCCAGGGGATATTGTGACTTTCACTGATGTCGAAGGTTCATTTGTAACCCACAGAATTGTAATGTTACAAAGAGATAAGATGACTACTAAAGGTGATAACAACAATACTGAAGATGAAAGCTTGCCAGCTAAAAACATCATTGGTAAATATATGTTTAGAATTGCTGGATTTGGAACTATATTACAAACGATAAAAAATCCTGTCGTAAGCATTATGATATTTGTAATTGGTGTTCTAATATGCTATGTCTTGGTCGATAATGAAGAGAATAAAGTTGTACCTTTAGAAGAACAAGCTGAATACGATAAATATTTAGTTGAGAAAAAGAAAAATAGACAAAATAAAAAGAAAAGGTGAAAATTATGAAAGGATTATTACATAGTAAAAGATTTCGCAAAAACTTATCTAAATGGT
This sequence comes from uncultured Bacilli bacterium, assembly GCA_947629075.1. Taxonomy (GTDB): domain Bacteria; phylum Bacillota_I; class Bacilli_A; order RF39; family UBA660; genus CANRCI01. Next base: position 23,683 of record CANRCI010000002.1, read on the forward strand.
TATTTATGTATATAGGAACTATGCTTCTATTTACTACTGTAATAACCTATTCTAAATACATCAGTAGTATGATGAGTAGCGATGGAGCACGAGTTGCTAAATTCGATGTTTCAGTCGTATCTGATAAGTGTTCATCTACTGAGAATGGCAGTTTGGAATGTAATACTGGTAAGTATCGTCCAACTCAAGAGATAAAATATTATTTTACTCTAAAAGCAAATGTTGAAGTTAAAACCGATATATATTTAACAGTATTTTTAAATAATTCATTCAAGATGATTAGTGTTAAAGAAGTTGGAAATGCAACTCCTGAAAGTATTGTTTGTAACACTGGAGATGTGAGTGATCGAACGATTGCTGGATATACGAGATGTAAATTTAAAGCTAAAGAATTTGCTTTAGACCAAGAACAAAAAGAGAGAAAATATGAAGTAACAGTTAAGTTCGATAATACTTATTGTTCTAACAAAGAAAGTGAGTATTATTGTAATCAAAATAAAGACCCAGAGGATTATAAGAGTGTTACTAATGATTTATACAATATATTGCGAGTTGACTATGCAGCAACTCAGGTAAAAAATTAGAGGGGGATTATAATGGAGTTTACTGATATATTAAAAAAACGAGCTATCATTGATAAAATTATCTTTTATGCATTAGCTTTCATATTCATTGGCAATATTATTGTTGTTACTCCTACTTGCTCTAAGTATGTTTCTGAAAAGTCTGATGCGGTGATATATAACAATAATCTTTATACTGTCAATAAAGGTAATCTTGCAATTCACTATGAGGAAAATTTATCTGAAAGTGATGTATTGGTTGCTACTTTTCGTTTATCTCCAAATGATATTGGGGTAGCTCATGAAGACGATAAATATATGATTAGTTTTACTGATGGATGTACTTTATCAATTTATGATGGAGATGAAAATGTAATTAGTAATAGTTCTGATTATAAAGAAATGAAAGTATCCGGAGAAGTTATTATACTTGCTACTTGTCCAGTTGCAACTTCTGATATTAAAGATGGTAATAGATATAAAGTTGAAGCCTCTATTCGTGAACAGGCAAATAATGAAGATGTATTTGTATATCAGAGTGGTTATGCTGTAGTTGCTAGCTTACCTCAAAAGGAAGAAACTGGGACTACTAAGAAGGTAGTTACTGGTGAAGGTGTTAATGTCTATGGAGAATTAAAAAAATGGTTATTTAGTTACACAGATCAAAATTATAGTGATCAAACAGCCTCTGAGTTTAAAAGATTAATTGAACAATATATAGCAAAGTATGAAAGTAATGTTTTTGATGATGGTTTACCAGGATTAAAGATTGAAAAACAGAGTGATGGTTATTTATTTACAATAGAGGATAACTTGTTTGGTTATGCTAGAACGTATGATGATTATTTACTTGGCAGAAGTGTTAAGACGTTTTATTTTCATACTGATAATGAGGATGCCAAACGTGAAGCTTTTGATTATTATTTAGAAAATTATACCGGTTTAAGCGCTAGTGATGTTGTGACTGTTAAAAAATATTTAGAGTTAAATAATTTTGACATCATTACTTATCTAGCGACTGGGACTCCAGCAATTACTGGTTTGAGCAGAGGATCATCAGGTGAAGAAAATATTGGTGTTATGGTTTCTAGATTGTTGAGTGCAGCTCAGGCAGCTTTCCCTACTGGTGATGAAGGAGCTAGGGACGATGGACCTTCTATTGAAGAACCTACAAATCCAACTCAACCTGTTGAACCAGATGAACCTGAAGTAACTGATCCACCATTTGATAATTCATCTATTCCATTTGGAACAAGAGAAGAAATGATTAAATATTTTGAAAGTTATATGAACAATATTAAAACAACTCATCCTGAATATAACATTTCAGAAGAAACGATAAATAGTATTATTTCTAATCAAGATATTGTTGAATCAGCTGTTAAAAATAACACTGAGTCAGGAGTAACAGGAGCATTTAATGATTACTTTAACATCGTTGATGGTAATCAATATTTACTCGTTAAAGTTTATTCTGATGGAGTATCTAACAATATGTTAGAAATCAAAGAAACTGGTATTAGTACTGATATGGTAAGTACCTTTGAAATAATTAATAATCCTGATAATACTTTAAATGTTAATTTTAAATTTACAGCTTTAGATTTAGAAAACATCGAAGTTACCGAAGAAGAAATAGCTAAAGTAAAAGAAATAGTTACTTTACTAGATAAGACATTTGAAGTAAATAATCTTGATGATTTAGATACCACTGAAATACTTAAAAATGAAGGGGTTATTGAATTTAGTTATCAAATTCAAAATCAATAGGAACAATTAGTTCCTATTTTTTGTTTTAAAAAAAGTCTTGTCAAAACAATATTTATATGTTATTATCGATTTGAATTTAAGGAGAGGAGTGGGAACATGAGAAATATTAAATTAATTAACAATTTACGATTTATTGAGTTCGATGTTATAGTGGTACACATGGGAATATTTTTGATTTCCCATATCTTTTAATAGTCTAAATATTGAAAAGCTACTATAAATAGTAGCTTTTTTTATGTTAAGGAGGTAATGATCTATGAAGAATAACAATTTAATTTTTAAATATTTAAAAGATGAAAAATTAAAAGTTTTTGTTTATGTTATCTTAGTATTAACTTCTTATATACCAACTTTAGGAGCAGCCTTCTTTTGGGGATTAGCTCTTGAAAAATTAATTATCAGAGATTTTAATAATTTTGTAATATATCTTGCTCTATGGGAAGGTATTTATATCTTGTTCTATGCTGTATTATCAGTACCTAGAGATTATATATATAACGTTATAGAGATTAAATTTACTAGAAATGTTATGAAGGATTTATATCATAAAGTATCTAATTTACCAGCGATTGCTTTTGAAGATATCGGTGTTGGTGAATTTATTAACAGGATGTATACAGATCCAGAACGTATTATGGAATTGTTATCTAAACTTATTAGAATGACTTGTCGTGCTTTTGTTGTTTTAGCTGTTACCGTAATAGCTTTTAATGTTTCTTTAATACTAGGAGTAGAAATAATTATTTTCGGAATAATAATGGGATTTATTTCGTATAAGTTCTTTCCAAAGATTAAGAAAACTCAAGAAAGTATTAAGAAAGAAACAGATAAATATGTTAAAACTGCTACTGAAAACTTGAGTGGGATAAGAGAGATTAAGTCTTTAGGTATTAAGAAGAATATTGAGAATCGTATTAATAATAATCTTAATAAATTGTTTGAGAATTCGAAAAAGATTAAGAATAATGAAATAATTTATTATAATTTAAACAATCTTACTTATTTCGTATTACAATTCATCATTCTATTTACTTGTGGTAAATTATTTATGGATGGAGTTATGAGTTATAGTACATTCATTATAATTGAATCATATATATGGCGAATTGATGAAGTTGTCGAAAGTATTAGTGATTTTGGAGTAAGTTATAATAAAGTTAAGGTATCGATGAAGAGAATCGGTGAAATATTAAATAATGAGTTATATCTAGATGAGAAGTTTGGAAACGAAGAAATAAGTAATCCTGAGGGAATAATTGAGTTTAAAAATGTTAAATTTAAATATCGTCCTGAGGAAGAAGAGACTTTGAAAAACCTAAATTTAAAGATTGATACTAATAAAAAGGTTGCAATAGTTGGACGAAGTGGTAATGGTAAGTCGACAATATTTAATTTGTTACTTAGATATTTTGACGCTACTAGTGGAAAGATATTAATCGATGGAATTGATATTAAAGATTTAACTGAAGAATCACTTCGTAATAATATCTCAATAATTAGACAAAGTCCATTTTTATTTAATATGAGTATTAAAGATAATTTTAGATTAGTAAAAGATGATGTAACATTGGATGAAATAAAAGAAGTGTGTAAGAGGGCTTATATCGATGATTATATTGAGTCTTTACCTAATGGTTATGATACTGTTATAGGTGAAGGTGGTATAAACTTGAGTGGTGGACAAAAACAAAGAATTGCTATAGCTAGGACTTTGCTTTTAAATACAAAAATCATTTTATTTGATGAAGCAACTAGTGCTTTAGATAATGAATCACAAGACTATATTAAAAAAACGATTGATAATTTAGTAAAAGATCATACAGTTGTCATCGTTGCTCATCGTCTATCAACGATAATGGATGCGGATATCATTCATGTAATCGAAAAGGGAAGATTAGAGGCTTCTGGTACACATAAACAATTGTTAAAGACATCAAAGGCTTATAACAGTCTATATAAGACAGAATCCTTAAATTCATAAGAGAAAAGTTTTTTCTCTTTTTTTGGTAGATAAATATTTAAAAAAGAATTACAATAATGTTGAGTGATAATATGAAGACAATGATAATATCTGATATACATGGATATAGTAAAAAGTTAAAAAGAGTAATCGAGATATTTAATGAAACTAATTGTGAACGATTAATTGTTTTAGGAGATATTTTAACACCGGGAAGTGAGGCTGGTGAAGTTAAGAAAATTCTTAACAGTATGCGAAGTGTCATGCTTTGTATGAGAGGTAATAATGATCGTTATATCTTTCCTGGTGAATTAGATTTTAACTTGATAGATGGTTATTTAAATATTAAGTTGGATGATAATAATGTCTATATAACTCATGGTGATCAATATAACAAAAGTCGTTGTCCTTTTGTTGAGGTTGGCAATATATTTATTCAGGGTCACAGTCACATTGCTTGGATGTTTAAAGAAAATGGTAAATATTTTTTAAATCCTGGTTCGGTATGTCTAGCTAGAGATCATACTGGTGGCAGTTTTATTATTTATGAAGATAATAAATTTTATTTATATGATTTAGATATGAATCTCTTAAATTTTATTGAGATAGATAAATGATGTATAGGAGTGAGGTGATTAATTTTGATCGATACTACTACCCCATATTTTAAAGAAGATCTATTGGATATGAAGGATGATTTAGAATATGAAAAACTAAAGAAGGGTGAATATGATTCTGGTGATATTGCTTTGGTTAGAGTAACGGATGTATTTCCTTATGATGGAGTTATTCATTCACTATCTAACGTTCCGTTTGTTCATAAGATAAATGATCTTCCTCATGAAGTTGCAGTTACCAACATTTTGAATTTAGATGAAAAAAAGCAAGGTTTGAGTATGAGTGAGCAAATCGATTTAACTCACGAGATATCAGAACAAGCTAGAGAGTATAGTCCATATTCAACTCAATATCGCTCAACTGTGCATTTCTGTCTAAATGGTGTTGTCTCTCCGCATATTATGGGACAAGATTTAGTGGGAAGACCATACGCCATTATCGATTTTCAAAAACATCACGAAAGTGATACTAATATAGTTGCTGTCCGTGGAGAAGATACTTATTTTGAAGATCAGTTCAATTTGTCACCGGATGCTATCGTTTTGGTCGATGAAAAATATGTTGATAATTTAGCAAACCAAAATATAACTGGTAATTTTAAAGTTCAAGTTTATCGAGGAGATCAAAAACTAGCGGTGGAAAAGGTTTTGCTTGATAATGGTATCGTTCCAGAAACTATTGGGACCGACTACATTCTTTCGTCACCTACTTCCTCTATGATAGGTGATTATATCGACTCTAAAGGTTATGCTCAAGATAAACACTGCTATTCTATGAATTATCGACATGACGATGAAAAAAATCTCGATTTGTGGGATAAATATGCTAAGGATTTTTACAATTATTTATACGAACAGGTATATGGGGATAAGACTAATTATCTAGACGATATCAATTATTTATCTAAAGCTGGAATTTATGATAGAGAAGCTTTTAATAAGTTGAGTAATTTTATTAATTCCATTGGTGTAGATAAATATAAAAAGATAGTAGATAGTTATAATAATGCCATTCTGGAGCGAGTAAAGAGTGGGAGTTATCCCAATAATAAAGAAATATTAGATGGTGCATCTTTGGGAATGGAATTGTGTAATAAACAGGTAAAATAAAAAGGAGATTTTCTCCTTTTTATTATCCAACATATTCAAAACCTAGCCATTGACTGTTGAAAGCATTGTCTTTAGACATTTGCCAAATAGTACTTCCACCACTGTTGAATTTCATGGTTAAGAATGTTGTCATTGAACCGTAGTACTCTTGCTGAGTTTGTGAATAAGTACAATCAGTATCTAACTTTTTAGTAGCACTATTTGGATCATCTCCAGTGTAGTGACACTTACCATTTGGTGAAAGAGTAATTGTAATATTGATGTTATCCATTGGTAAGTTCTTATATTTACCGTATTTTAAACGATATTTACCAATTTTATAACCTTGAGCTAACTCTTTAGCTTCAGCTTCTTTTCTAGCTTTTTCTTCGGCTTCTTTTTTCTTTTTAACTTCTTCTTCAGCCTTTTTCATTTCTTCATGTTTTTCCTCAACAGTTTGAACGGCTTCTTTAACTTTTTCTTCTACTTTATCAGTAACAGTTTCGTCTTGGGTAACATAATTTTCAACACCAGTTGTGATACTTTCTTTTAATTCTTTATCATCTGATTCTAAATCGAAATCAACAGATTTGTCTTCAGTTTCTACTTCGACAAAAGTTTCATCAAATTTAGGAATGGATACTTCGTTACCATTGACATCAGTAACCGAAGATTTCTCTCCTTCTTTAAAAGTGTACTCTTGATTAGCTTCTTTTTCCTCTACTTTGTCTTCCTCTTCATCTTTGTTCTCTTCAGTACTACTGCTTTCATCTTTGCTGTCCTGTGCATTTTCCTCTTTCCATTTTTTTTCTGCTTCTTCTTGAGCTACATTTAAATCTTCAATTTGACTACCTAGTGATGAATAAACTTCACTGCCATCTCTAGTAGTATGAGTATAGTAATCATATTCCTTTTTTTCGATGTTGTATAAGAATTCGATTACCATTTTGTTAGAATAAATCATCGTCGTGATACTATCGTTCTTTATGTAATATATGTTGGTATATGTCTCGTTGTTTTTATCATAAGAAATAGCCATAACGGGATCTTCAACATTTTTAACCTCATAGAAGTTAACTTTAGCTTTCTTCATGTCTTTAGGAAGATTAGCTTCTTCATATTTCTTATTTTCTTTTATATCCTTTAGATATAAATAATATGTTTGTCCCCACTCTTTGGCAATTGGTTTTTGTTCGTCGAGATATTTTTTTATGAAAATAGCACTAACTATACCAACCACGATTAGGATAGGAACTACAATCATCAATACTTTTTTGATTGTACTCTTTTTATTCTTTTCCTTTTTCTTTTTCATTAGTTTCCTCCTTACATTTAATATATCATAATATTTTTTAATGTGATATATAAAAATTATATTCTGTTATATAGATATATTATACTCAATAGATATAGGAGAATTTTATGAAAGTATTAAGTATTGAAGAACCTTTTGCTACTTTGATAGCAAGCGAAATTAAAAGAATTGAAACTAGGAGTTGGAAAACTAATTATAGGGGAGAGATCTTTATTCATGCGAGTGGTAAAACGCTTTCTAAGGGATTAAATGATTCAGTATTGGCTTTAATAGAAGGCTTAGATATGAATTATGGTAATATCATCTGTCGTTGTAATTTAGTTGATTGCATTTATATGGACGAGGTGTTTTTGAAAAAATTAAAACAAAATCCTATTGAATATAGTTGTGGTGATTACCAAATTGGTAGATATGCTTGGGTTTTAGAAGATGTTGAATTAATAGAGCCCATCACTGCCAAGGGACAACTAGGAATTTGGAATTTTAGTGGTAATTATAAGTTAAAAGATGCTGATAAAAGGTCGGTTAATTAGCCTTATTGACACGAAAAAACTCGATATTTTTCTTTTTTTGTCAATAATGCGTAAAAATTGTGTAAATATATATACAGAATGCTTCTAATAACTATAGGAGTAATGATATAATAAAAGGTAAGAAAGACCTATATTTAATAAGTGTTTGAGTTATATTTATGGAGTAATAAATTTGATAGCTATTAAATCGTCTTTTTTTTAAATGATAGTTGAAAAAAAACTAATTACATGCTATAATATTGTAAATTTTTAGGGGTTGGATATGTAGTCTCTATAAATTTTATGAAAAAAATGCTGAGAAATATATGTTTAACATACATTTAAAATAGTAAGTAAAATATATTAAAGTATGGATGATGTATTCGAATAAATGATATGTAATTGAATTTAGAAGGGATATGTGAAGTATTATGAGTAGGAAAATTAAGTATTTAATAGTTTTAATTTTATCTATTGTTTTATTACCACTTAATGTATATGCTGCTGAGGATGTAGCGTTAAAAGTAGATAAAACAGAATTAAAAGCAGGAGATGCGGTTACTGTTACGGTCGATTTAAATTACAGTGATTCTTTATATGCTTTTACTACTGCTCTTAGTTTTGATGAGAATGTTTTTGAAGTACCAGAGGTTCAAAATTTTAAAGAACAGGGTGAATGGTCAGATGTTACTTACAACAAAGATAATAAAAAGTTTGCTCTATTGAATAAATCTGGAGAAGCTAAAGAACATTTACTTACAGTAAAACTATTTGTTAAAGATAATCCGGTATCTGGAGAGACTGAGATATCTTTGAACAATCCAGTTGCCTCTGATGGGGAAAAAGATATTAATTTTAATAATGCTAGTGCGACAGTGACAATTAAAAAGACTGGTAAAGAAGGTCAAGCTAGTTATTCTAAAAAAGATGAAACTGATCAAAATGTTAAAACGGTTAGAACATTTAAACCATTTATAATTGTTGGTAGTGTTTCTGTTGTTTTGTTATTTGTTGCCATTGTTTTAGTTAATTCTGGCCTTTTGAAAAAGTCATTGATCAAAGATGACAATAAAAAGACTACTAATATAGTTTTGATTGTACTTCTATTAGTTGCTTTAGCAATTACCGTTCTTTTAGTCATTCTAAATGGTGATAGAGGAGATATAAATGGTGACGGTAAAAAAGATTACGAGGATGCTAAAAATATTAATGAGTACTTAATTGATATTTATAATGATGAAGATGATGAAGTAGATAAAAAAGAAGTATCTGATAAAACAAGTAAAACTGATAAAGAAAAGCAAGCTACTAAAGTTACTAGTGCTAATGATATAAAGAAGTTTGATGTCAATAACGATGGTAAAATCACTATAACTGATGTTGCTCAACAGGTTAAAGATACTACTAAAAAGACTAATTATAAAGTTGAATTAAAACAGGGTAAAATCGATTATTATCCTAATAAAAAAGAGAGTGTTAAATTAAATTTCACGGCTAAAATAACCCCTAATAATGTCCAAATAAAAGAAGTTTATATCAATGGTAAGAAAACGAAAGTAAGTTTAGATGGAAAAACTTATTCCGTAACTGTAAAAGCTTCTAGTAAAGCAGGAATTGAAGAGTTTAAGATTACTAAAGTTGTTTTAACTAATGGAAGAGAAATCGATACTAAAGATTTAACTTTTACAGTTGATGTTTTAAAAGATAATCCTAAAGTAGAGAACTTTAATTATAGTATTGAAAAGCATAATCTTAGTTTCACAATTGAGGATGCTGATAAAGCTCTTAAAAATGCTTATATAAAAATTATCAAAGGTGAAGCTAAAATTTCTGATTTTAATACTAAAGATCCTGAAATTGTTGTGCCTGATGATGTAGATCCTGATGACGAAGACTCTGATGTTAAACAACCAGATGATTTTGAGCCAAAAGAAGTTGTTTTTGAACAAAAAATAGATGTCAATAAGAAGAATATTTCAATCGATCTTGATCTGGATTTAGGTGAGACTTATACCGTATTGATTACTGGAAGTTATGATTTAGATACTAATAAATTAGATATAAAAAGTAACAATTATCAAGATCAAGAATTATATTTTGGTACTTTCTTAAATGGTCAAGTTAAAATTAGAACGTTAACTGATTTAGAGAATTTGTATCCTGAACAAGGAGAAATGGTTATCTTGCCATTTGAAGTAGATATACAACCAAATACTTTAAGCCAAATTATTTCTAAAGTTGTGTTAGATGGTGTTGAACAAGATGTTGCTTATGATGATGGGCGTTATTTTGTCGTTTTAGATAGTGCCGATAGTGCTGGTGAAAAGAGTCATACGATAAGTTCTATTATTTTAGATGACAATACAAGAATTTTGTGCAATTACGAAATCGTCTACGATGTTCTTAAAAAAGAACCTAATTTTGCTAATTTCGTGTATTACGATAGCGAAGGAAAAGTTACATTTAAATTAGATGACGTCGATGGAGCTATTAGCGATGCTAAAATGATTATAACTAAAAAAGATGAAAGCGACCCTGTTTTTGAAAAAGATTTAAATTTAAATGCTAAGACTTTTGAATACAATGTAAAACTTGATAAAGGATCTAAATATGATGTTAAAATAAATGGTCATTACGATTTAGATGAAGACAAAGACAATGATAAAAATGATTACACTGGTACATTAGCTACTCATGAATTGACAGTTTATAAGATTGAATTATCACATGCTGGATCATCTGTTTACCATGCTAATAAAGGTGATGAAGTAGAATTAAAATTCAATACCGTAGTAACTCCAAATGATAATGGTGGAGCAGTTACAAGACTTACTATTAATGGTAAAGATTATTCTCGCGTAAATCGTTATGAAGATGAGGGTAATGTAACTTATGGTGTTGTAATTGATGCTCCTGATGTAGCAGGAATTAAAGAGTATAAAATTGACGAAGTTACATTGGGTGATGAAGCTGTACGTCAAAATTTAAGTTTTGATGTCGATGTATTAAAAGATGTTCCAACAATAGAAAACTTATATATAGATGAAACCAAAGCAGAACCAGTTGTTACTTTTGACATAATAGATAACGATAATGCTCTAAAAGAAAATTCTGGAGAGACAGTAGTTAGAAAAAATAAAAGTGACGATGGTACAAAATTTAATGTTCAAAAAGGTGAAAACACTGTAAGTTTAAAGACTTTATCTGAACAGTTAAACGAAGGTGGAATTTTCTATATGGATGTTAAAGTTAATTATGACTTGGACTCCGATAAAGAAAATGGAAAAAATGAAGACTCTAAACTTTTGGTTGATGATCACATAATTAAAATTTATAAAGCTAAACTTGAGTTAGCTAGTAAAGATAAATACTATTTCAAAAAAGAAGAGACTAACCCAATTCATATAAAGGCTAGTATCACTCCAGATGATCCAGATGACGATGTTAAAGTTAAGTCATTTGTAATGGAAGATGGTACTCCAGTAACGGCTTATGAAGATAGTCCGTATTACATCAATATAAAGGCTCCTGATGAAGCTGGAAAGACGCCGTATAAAATTGAAAAATTGATATTATCAAACGATGTCGAAATCAGTGCACCATTAGAATTTAATATCGATGTATTAAAAGATGTTCCATATATCAATAAACTTAACCTTAATGACGATAATCAATCTTTAAGTTATGAATTAGTCGATGCCGATGGAGCATTTGAAAACGGACAAATCGATATCCTTGATAAGAATGATGAAGTCTTTAAAACTGGTAAGGTAGAAAGTGGTAACGCTGTTATCGAATATCCTGACAAGTTAAAAGATGGTGAAGTATATCAAGTTGAAGTTAAGGGTACTTATGATTTAGGTATCGATGAAGAAGATAAGAAATATCATTATTGGGATAAAGAAATGTATAGTCATTCATTTATAATAGGTGGAGATTATAACTTTACGATAAGTGATGTATCTATCACTGATGCTCTTCAAAATGATGAACACCCAGTTGTAACATTTACTAGTACTAACACTAGAGGAGCTAAAGTACAAAAAATTACTTTGAGTGGTAAGGAATATGATGTTACTAGTGTTGGAGGTAACAATTACAAAGTTGTCTTAGATGATGCTGATATGGCTCCTGGAAAACATGAATTAACGCTAGATAAAGTCGTATTGGATACTTTAAAAACTTATAGTAATAGTGATTATACAGTTAATACATTAACTTATACTGTTTTAAAAGAACCTCCTAAAGTAACAGATATTAATCTTACTGATAATAGTTCTAATAAAACGGTTACAGCTAAATATAAATTAACTGATGACAATTACTCATTAACATCCTTAACAGTAGTACTTGTTGACTCTTCTGGTAAGATAGTTGCAAGTAGAGTGTTAAGTGCAGATGAAATGTACAGCTTAGCTACTAGTGGTGTAACTCTATCTTATGATAAGAACACTGACGGAAGATATAAAGTTAAATTCTTAGGTGATTATGAACTAGGAGATAAATATCGATACAATAACCAAAATATTGGTGAAAATGAAATATTTATTAAAAATAGTGAAATTTATATCAATAATATTATCTTAAAGAAATCTAAGTATGTCGCTAAAGGTCAAAGAAATTATGAAATAAGTTATGACGTTCACGTTGGCGGAAACATAAAGACCAATAATGGTAAAAATTATACTAGACTTTCAGCTATTACTGTAAATGGTGTAACTTATATTGCAAACCAAGAGAAAGGTTACCAGTCAAAGATAGCTATTACGGCACCTAAAGAATCTGGTGTTCTAACATTGACGGCTAACAGAGTTCAATTAGAATTAAACTCTTATTATGATAAAGTAAATAATTATTATTCTGTACCAGAAAAAGAGATAAAAATCGAAGTATTAAAAGACGTTCCTGAAATACAAAATTTAAAGATTACAGAAGAAAATTATGAAGAGAAAAAAGTTACTTTCGAGTTTGATGTAAAACTAGATGATAAAGCAGTAGAAAACGATGAAAGCTTCAAGAGTGGTTTTGTAACTCTTGGTAACGATCAACATTCTATTAATAGAGGTCATAATACTGTAACGTTTGAAAATGTTGAACAGGATACTAACCTTGACTTAATCTTCAAAGCAAGTTATGACTTGGATACTGATGCTCTTAACGAAGATGGTAAAGACGAAAACGAATACAACGATCAAGAAATTTATAAGACTAAATATAGCTTGTTAAGTGAAGATAAATACGATTTAACTATCGTTGGTGGTGAAGCTGTAAGCGAAGATGACGATGAATACTTTGAAAAGAATGAAGATGTTAAATTAAAATTAAATATCATTGATGAGTTAAATGAATTAGGATTAACTCCTAAGAAAGTAATCATTGATAAAAAAGAGTACGATTTAACTACAACAAAAGATGGTTATGAGATCATGCATGATGGCTATAAAACATTTGGAGAAAAAGACATCGTTATTACTGACGTTATTTTGAGTAACGGTAAGACAGTTAAATTAGACGAACCATATACTATTAAATTACAAGTATTAAAAGATGTTCCAAAAATAACTGATTATAAATATGAAGTTAAAGATGGAAAGATAAATATCACATATAATTTAATAGATAATGATGGTGCGATTGTTGGAAAAGCACAAACTAAGGTATCAGATGAAAGTGGAAAAGACGTTTCATTTGATGAGACTTATGCTAAAAAGATAACAATTACTAAAGATGAAGATGTATCGAGATATTACATTGAAATAGTTGCTGATTACGATAGAGATACTGATACTGATGATAGCAGTGATAACTATCAAAAAGGCGTTAAATTATTAGATGAAATAATCTCGCTAGAAAAGAATTATGTAGAACTTAAAGATATTAATGATATTAACTTATACTTGGTAGAAACTGATAAGAGTGGCGAAGAAAAGATAACTCTTGTCGATGAAGTATCTAAAGAAACTTTAGAGAAGAATCTAAAAAATTACTTCGTGGAAATCAATATGGAAAGTATGCCAAGTATTAGAACGACGATCAAATCTGTTAAAGAAGTAAATAATCATTTGATATTAGTTCTAAATTACGAGTATGTAACTGCTGATGGTTCTGAAATTGATGGATTAGAAATTGATTTCGGAGAAATCAAAGACGGTGTTGCAACTAATGAAACGCATCCTGACAAAGCTTTCAAAGCATTACTTGCTAAACTTAGAAAAAATGAAAGTGTAACTTTGACTAAGAGTTATGACGCTAGTAGTATCGAGGATGATTCTAGTGTTAGTTATTACATCGAATCATACTCTGGAACTTTAGATGGTAATGGATTTACGATTAAAAATCTAAATAAACCACTATTCAACAAGATTAATGGTGCAACTATCAAGGATATTAAATTCCAAGATGTTACTATGCCATCAAATTCTGGACGAGGAACAGTTGCAGCTGATGCTGAAGGTTCACATTTAGAGAATGTTTTAGTTGAAAATTATTATAAACAAAACAAAGAAGGACAGGTTGGAATCTTATTAGGAACAGCTAAAAATACAACTATTACTTCTTGTAAGGCAACTAACTTTAACATTAATGCTGGATGGGATAACTTACAACAAATTGGTGGATTCGTTGGAAGTGCCAACACTGTAACAATTAAAAATAGTTATGCTGTAGGTAAAATTCCTGGTGGATGGAACTATAGAGGTGGTCTAGTAGGTAACTCTAGCAACTCTACATTCGAAAATAACTACGTAAAAGTGGATATCGGTTATGGTATGGGTAACTCAATGGCCTATGACTTAGCTGGTGGTAGTAATAATATTGCTAAAAATAACATCAGTTTAACTACTGGTTTCAAACACAATGTTT
>CANRCI010000003.1 GCA_947629075.1 uncultured Bacilli bacterium
GTTTAACAATAAAGTTCATGTATTTACCTAAATCATTTTCAAAAACTACTTCTTTAACATTTAATTCTTCTTTAATTAAATCAGTTAAATCTTTAATTAGAGGTTCATTTTTACCATCTAAAATAATTTCACTAATTGGTTGTCTTACTTTTATTTTTACTTCTTCTCTCGCATTTCTTCCTAGAGAAATTAAGTCTCTTACTAAGTCCATACGCATTTCTATTTTTTCATTAAATTTAGTCTCGTCACATTCAGGATAAGTTGCTAAATGGACACTTTCTTCACCCGTTAAATTAGTATATATTTCTTCAACTGTAAATGGTGAGATTGGAGCGATTAATTTACAAAGTCCAATTAAAACTTCATAAGTAGTTTGGTAAACGGCTTTTTTATTATTATCTAATTTACTAGCCCAAAATCTTCTTCGATTACGTCTTATGTACCAGTTAGATAAATCTTCATTTAAAAAGTTATTTAAAGCTTTACAAACTTTGTTTAAATCGTACTCGTCCATCGCTTTAGTAACATATTGAACTAACTTATTATACTTAGATAGTAACCATTTATCTATTTCTTCTAAATCTTGATAATCTACATGGAATTCTTTTGGATCTAAATTATCCGTATTGGCATATAGTTGAAAGAAAGTATAAGTATTTTTTAAAGTGCTGAAGAATTTAGAATTAACTTCTTTGATACCTTCTTCGTCAAATTTTAAAGGTGTCCATACTGGCGACGCATTTAACATATAAAATCTAGTCGCATCAGCTCCATATTTTTCTAAAATACCAAATGGTTCCACTGCATTACCTTTACTTTTATGCATTTTTTGACCATATTTATCAAGGATTAAGTCATTAACTAAAACGTTTTTATATGGTGAACATCCCATAACAAATGTAGAAATAACTAACAATGAATAGAACCAACCTCTCGTTTGGTCAATTCCTTCAGATATGAAATCAGCTGGAAATTGATTTTCAAATAATTCTTTATTTTCAAAAGGATAATGGTATTGAGCAAAAGGCATTGCACCTGAATCAAACCAACAATCTAGTACATCAGGAATACGCGTCATAGTTTTACCACACTTTGGACATTTCAAATGAATTTCATCGATATATGGTTTATGTAAATCGAAATCATCTCCGATTTCTTCAATAGCCATTTCTTTTAACTCTTTGATTGATCCGACCATATGAGTATGACCACATTCACATTTCCAATAAGGAATTGGACTTCCCCAATATCTACTACGTGAAACGTTCCAATCACGTGCATTAGCTAACCAATTGGCAAATCTTTTTTCTCCGACATAAGATGGATACCAATTAACTTTTGAGTTAGCTTCAACTAATTTATCAGTCATTTCACTAACTTTTATATAGTAACTTGGCATTGAATAATAGATAAGAGGTGTATCACAACGCCAACAATGAGGATATTCGTGATATATCTTTTGGCGTTTAAATAACTTGTCATTCTCTTTCAAGTAAGCAACTACTTCTTCATTGACATCGTGAACAAATTTTCCTTTCCATAATCCACCTGTATAACATCCATCTTTTCCAACTGGATTTAAAGATGGTAAGTCATATTTTTTACCGACTAAGGCATCATCAGCACCAAAGAATGGCGCAATATGAACGATACCAGTACCATCTTCCATTGTTACATAGTCATCACAAGTAACATAAAAAGCTTTCTTATCTACTTCAAATGATGGAATTAACTGTTCATACTCTTGATACTCTAAATCTTTTCCTTTATAAGTTTCAAGTACTTTTACCCCATCACCTAAAACTTGATCGATTAGGGAAGTTGCTAAAATAAATTTTATTCCTTTAGATTCGACTAATGAGTATTCAGCTTCAGGATTTACACACAAGGCTACATTGGCGATTAAAGTCCATGGTGTTGTCGTCCAAACCAAGAAATAAACATCTTCATCTTTTTTCTTGAACGGAACATAAACAGTAATAGCACTATCCGTTTGATAGTTTTGAGCTACTTCGTGAGTTGCAAGACCAGTTCCACAATGTGGACAATATGGAACAACTCTAGTACCTTCATAGAACATTCCCTTTTCAAACATCTCTTTTAATATCCACCATTCGGTTTCTATATACTCATTTTTATATGTTAAATACGGATTTTCTATATCGAAAAATTGTCCCATCTTAGTAGTTAGATCAGTAAAAGCCGATTCGTTTTCGCGAACACTCTTACGACATTCTTCATTAAATTTAGCTACACCTAATTTTTCAATTTCTTTTTTAGAAGAAATACCTAATTTTTTCTCAACGTGATTTTCAATTGGTAAACCGTGAGTATCCCATCCAATTTTTCTGATAACTTTTTTACCATTCATAACGTGATATTTAGTCATTGCATCTTTTAGATTTTTGGCAACCATGTGATGTAATCCAGGAAATCCATTAGCAAATGCTGGTCCATCATAAAAGACATAAGTTTCATCATTTTTATGCATTTCAACTTGAGTATCATGCATCTTATTCATACTTCCCCATGACTTTGAGATTTCTTCTTCTACTTCACTTACTGGTCTTTTATCTAATTCCTTAAACTTTCTCATAATTATCCTCCTTCACAATTTATGACTTATGAAAACAAAAAAATCACATCCATAAGGACGTGATTTACGTGGTACCACCTTAATTTGTAGATTGATCTACCTTAAAACTATAACGCATTACCGTTTCTATCTTATCCATAGAACACAACTTGAAAGTGATCTGAATAAAACCTTTTCTATCCTCTCGCACCAAGTGAGGACTCTCTTTTAGAAAATTAGTTTTACTCCGTCTTTCGCACTTGTTTTCATCTAAACTAGTTATAAATATAACATAAACAGATTAATTTTTCAATAACAAAATAAAAAAGCTAGAAAACTAGCTTATTCACCTAACTGATCAAAATAGAAATAGAAATTGTCTGATATATCTTTTTTAGCTCTTTCAGTACAATCATTCCACAATAGAACTAAATACATAAAGAAACAGAACAACAACACTATTATCAAGCAAACAAGTGCCGTCTTTCTTTTCTCATGATTCTTAGCTTTTGTTTCAGCAGCTTTCTTAGCAGCCGCACTTCTCTTAGCGTCAACTGGTTTATCAGCTTTTTTTGTAGTAGAACTTTTCTTTGCAGTTACAGCTTTGGTTGTAGTTGATTTCTTACTAGCAGGGGTTTTAGTAGTTGTCTTCTTTGGTTTAGCAGTTCCTTTTTTGCTAGAAGTAGTTTTCTTTTTTGTTTCAGCCACAATAGTACACTTCCTTTCCAACTATCACTTTATTATATAAATATAATATCACATTTCGACATTTTTTTACAATATTATTTTTATAAATGTGTAAATATATAGATGGTGATGATATGTATTATTTAAAAATATATTTTTTCTATTCGATATTAGGACACTTAGTTGAGAGTATTGTCAACCCAAAAGTACCTAGTGGTATTCTCTACGGATATTGGAGTCCAATATATGGAATTGGAGTAATGTTAATTCTTTTAATCTATCACATGATCAGAAAAAGAACCCTATCTAGACAAAAGAGAATTGTTTATCTCTTCATTCTAGCGGCAGTCATCATTTCTTCAATCGAAGCTATAGGTGGAGAATTAATTGAACTATTCTGTGGCCGTGTATTTTGGAACTATGAAAATCAACTATTTCATTTCGGTAAATATACATCGTTAAGAATGGGAATAATCTGGGGTATTTCTAGTGTCTTGTTAGTATACGTTATCCACCCATTTCTAAAACCGTTAATCAGAAAAATCCCGGATACTTTAATTGTCGTTTTAGCTTCTCTATTAGTTGTCGATTTTCTAATAACAATTCTCCATTTAAAAGGTTTAATATTATAAAAAGAAGCATCTTAAAATGCTTCTTCAAATATCTTTTTAATATCTTCTTTGGTTACATCTCTTGGATTACCAGGAGTACAAGGATCGTTTAACGCTTTTTCACTCAACATATCGATATCGTCTCTATTACCACCAATTTCTGAGATGTGTTGTGGAATATCTAATCTAATCGCCAAATCTCTTACTTTTGCTACGACGTTGTCGATAACTTCATCATCAGTACCGGAAATATCAGCTCCAAAAAGTTTTCCCATTACCTTAAACTTACCGACACAAGATGGACCATTAAATTTCATGACGTATGGAAGAAGTAAAGCATTAGCTACTCCGTGAGGTGTATCGTACACTGCCCCTAATTGATGAGCCATAGAGTGAACAATTCCTAAACCGACATTGCTAAATCCCATACCAGCAATGTATTGGGCAACTCCCATATTCTCAAGTGCGTCTTCATCTTTGTTACAAGCTTTTTCCAAGTTATCATAAATCATTTTCATCGCTTGGATGTGGAACATATCAGTCATACTCCAAGCTGCTTTAGTGATGTATCCTTCAATCGCATGCGTTAATGCATCTAGTCCAGTTGATGCTGCAACACTTCGTGGCAATGTTGCCATTAAATCAGTATCGATAATGGCTAAAACAGGAATGTCATTAGGATCGACACAAACCATCTTAACAACTTTTTCTTCATCAGTAATAACATAGTTAATAGTAACTTCTGCAGCTGTTCCATGAGTAGTTGGAAGAGCTATCAACGGAAGAGCTTTATTTTTAGTATCAGCTACTCCTACTAAACTTACTACATCATTAAATTCCGGATTAGTCTTAATAATACTTATAGCTTTAGCAGTATCAATTACACTACCACCACCAACCGCAATGATGTAATCAGCCTCTATATCTTCGCAAAGCTTCAACCCTTCTTTAACATTGCTAACTGTTGGATTAGGTTTAACATTTGTAAATAATTCATACTTGATATCATTTTCGTCTAAAACGTCTAAAACCATTTTAGTAACGCCACAATTCATTAGACTTTCATCACTTACTAATAACGCTTTTTTATAATGTCTTTTATTTATTTCTTCAGGTAATATACTTCTCGCATTCTTACCAAAGTAAGAAGTTTCATTCAATATAATTCTATTTGCCATATCTTTTCTCCTCTATCTCATTATTTATAAACATCTTTTAAAACAGTCGTCTTGATTGTCGACATATCTTCAAGTGTCTTTGACACTCCTTCAGTTGAAAATCCAGAATACTTCCATCCACCGAAAGGCATTTCATGAGAACGATACATCGGACTTCCATTGATAACGACTGTACCACAATCTAGATATTTGCTAATTTTAAATGCCGTTTTAATATTTTTAGTAAAAACTGAAGCTCCCAAACCGTAAGGTGAAGAATTGACTATCTCGATGGCATCAATCGTATTTTTAAATGTTATTACTGGAAAGATCGGTCCATTTATCTCCAATGTTGAAAGAATTCTTTTGTCATCGGTAAAATCAGTTATTACTGTCGGTTCATAAAAATTCTTTCTTCTCTTTCCACCACACATTACGACAGCACCATTATCTACTAATTTCTTGACTTGTTTTTCTACTTTAATGGCATTTTTTTCGTCTATTAGACATGTCATATCAGTATCGTTTTCAAATGGTGAAGCAATCTTTAGTTTGTCTATTTCTCTAATTAGACGATTCAAAAATTCAGATTTAATGCTCTCATGAACTAAAATTCTTTTACAAGCCGTAGCTGATTGACCAGAATTGATTATTCTACTCTTTATTATCTCATCAACTGCTAAATTGATATCCGCATCACTGCAGACAATCGCAGCATTATTACCACCTAATTCGAGATGAACTTTAGTTAAATTGTTACTAGCTTGTTGCATCACTTTCATACCAGTTACGGTTGAACCCGAAAAAGTGATTAAATTTATATCTGGATGACTAGCCAAAGCTTTACCACTAACCTCTCCAGTTCCGTGGATCAGTTGGATAACACTAGTCTCAACTCCAGCACTTCTAAGTAAATAAACTAATTTTGTAATAGTAAGTGGAACTCGGTGTGACGGTTTAACAATAACCGTATTTCCCATTATTAAAGCAGCTGGAATCTTGTGAGCAAAAGTTAAAATTGGACAATCAGATGGTAAAATAGCAGCGACAATTCCAAGGGGATAACGACTAGTTATTTCTAACGTATTATTAGATTTAGTACTTATGCCACTAGGTATACTATCTTCATACATATGACGACTTTTTTCCACAAAAGCTGTGGAAATTTCTATTAAGGCATCGAACTCCTCACGTGCTTCACGAATTGGTTTACCACTCTCTCTTATATAAAGTCTCACTAACTCTTCTTTTCTCTTAATGACCAAATTTTTAAATTTAATTAGGATGTCTCCTCGTTCATAAATCGTTTTATTACGCCATCCATCAAGTGCTTGATAGGCATTGCTAACAGCTTCGTTAACATCATCAAAATTTGAGTTAGGGATTCTATCGATTAACAAATTTTTATAGGGATTTATTACTTCAATAGTATCTTTACTATACGAATCCTTCCATTCGTTACCAATTAAATTCTTCATTATATCGCCCCTTTATTCTAATAATTATTATAACATTATTAATAAGAAAAAAAAAGAATGTATTGATACATTCTTATATTTTTATGTACTCAAATCTACGTTATCCCACTCTTCATCTAGTATTAACCAATTGAGAGCGCGATGACGTTCTAAGACGATTTCAGAATTGATTATATCACTGATATCTTTAGAATTAATTCTAGAATCGATACAATACCAATCATAACGATAAGTTAAATCAGCCAGATCTAGTATTTCATTTATATCACGAGGAGTACATTTAGTAATGAATTCACTATAATTCTTGTTGGAAGATATTATTGATGTAAGAGCTTGAGAATCGACTACATCATGAGGATAAGGAATTCTATCAACTAAATTCAAACTCCATAAAAGGATCAATAATCCTTCGAATTGCCATGATATCTGTACAGCTAAAGATTTATCCATCGTATCGAATAACCTTTTTTCATTAGGAGTTAGATATGCTGTAACACGGTATGTTGCTAGTAACTTATTAAAGAACTTTTTAGAATCTTTAAGTTGTTTTTTCTTTTTTAAACGAATGACATCACAAGCAAAATTACAACTCAAACACAACGCAATGGCACGCTTAGCTACTTCATCAACCGTTCGCTTATGACAACTGTAACTACTTTCAATTAGTGGTAATTCCTCTAGATAAGATATTCCTTGTGATTTAAGTATCTCAATACTGTTTAGTTTTCTCTTTAAGGCTTCTTTAAACGATTCATCACTTTCAATTAAACTTACAGTAGCAAGAGCGTAATCAGCATAAGCAAGATTCATATTACTCAAAACGGAAGATACAGCAATTAAGTATCCTTCAATGTAAGAGACTTTATATATTCGCTCATTATCTAAGACATAAGTCCTAATAGTACGATCGTTTAACGTCTTTTCATTATAACTCTTTATACCCGTCTGGGAAGAGATAACATTTTTACTCATCCAATCATTTACTTTAATTTCGTATTCATTATTATTAACACATCTAAAGATAAATACACGATAATTGATATCATCTTTTTCTAAAACATCGAAAACATTGAATTCTCGATCGATTTTAGAATCGTTTTCTTTTGGAAAATTAAATTTAAAAATTGGACAGTTCTCAATTATGTGATAGAAAACTTTTACATCACTACTACTAATTTTATTGTAATCTTGTTCGTGAGTATCGATTATTTCATCTTTTTTATCTTTCTTAGATTTGGTCTTTTTTTTCTTTTTGGCTTCTTTTTCCTCTTCATCAAAAGTTGTAATTTCTGGATTGACATCTATTTTTACTGGTTTAGGTTTTGACATATCTAAAACATCAGCAATATCCATTTGCATCTTCAGAAGAGAGTCTTCCTCTAACTCTGGTTTTGGTGTATCATCAACAATATTTATAATTGGTTCCTCTACTTCTTCAATAACCGATATTTTTTCCTCAACTGGTTTGAATTCAGAAGATCCATCTATATTTTTAAAATCTAATTTATAAGGGAAAATGTCATAATCAGATAGATCGTTTTCAATCTTACCATCGATTAAGTCAAATATTTCCACAAAGATCATCTGTAGAGTATGTTCATCGAGATTATCTTTACTCAAATCGATTAAAAGGTAATTGTCATCAACCCTAGTAAGAATCAAATCTTTTTTATTAAATGGTAGATTACCATGGTCCATGATCGATAGATTAGCCAAATTAGAACTGATACAATTCTTAACACGATTTGCTAAATTATACGATTTTTCAATAATTCTTAAATCGCTATTGAGAATCTCAAAATATATTTCATCATTAATAATTGATAGATGAGCATCTTTATATTCATATTTAAAATAGAATTTTGGAACTTTAATATTTCGATAACTACTTTCCTGTTCAATCATTTTTTGAGCAGTATTTTTAACAATTTCTGGTTTAGCTTTAGTATCTATCACTGTCTTTTTCTCTGGTATTTCTTCAGTTGGAATATCGATTTTAGTTTTCTGTGGTGGATTGACTGGCTTAAATACTTGTAGCGAATTTAAAATTTCATTCATAATTATTACATTTTTATCTTTTCGCAACTGTTTTGCATTAAATACTCTATCTGCCGTATCTAAGTTAATGGTGAAGTTAATAATCATACCATTTATTAAAACGAAGGACTGTAATAATTTCTTAAAATCTTTTTCTAATACTACTTGTTTTACATCTAATTCTTTAATTAAATAATCTTCATCAAAGATGACTTTAACATCATCTGGTAATCGCTTGATATTAGCGTGATAATTTGAATCAAAATTCTTATCACTGGCAAAACCAACAAACATAATACTTAAGGTTGTAAGGTTGTCGATGTTGAACAAATATAATGTATTACTGTTGATATTTAATTTTTTATATTCACTTCTTTTTACTTGAATCCATTTTGGTGATGCTTTGAACTTAAATCCAATATTTTTAGATCTAATATCAACGTATACTTCTTTTTCTTCTTTCTTTCTATTCATAGCTATCACCCATCCTTATATCTTCTAATTCAAAATATTCTGAATATATTGGGTATTTCAATTCACCAACGCGGTACTTTTCACGGAGATTAGTTTCGTATTCGCGGAAGTTAGCATACTCTTTGATACCCCTTCTACAAATTTTAGAGATAAGAAGTGCTAAATCTTCTTCACTAACACCGATTAAGATAGCCTTTTCAATCTTGTATTTAGCATTTTCTCCAACATATGGATTATGTTTATAAACCAAAGATAGATATTGTAAACACAATTCCAAATTCTTGGTTCCTTCTTTATCCAAATCTTTAAACAGATTGTATTCGTTAAGAATTTTCTTTAAATAATCGTAAAAAGCACTTTCTTGTAATTTTTCATTTAAATCTTCTAGATAGTTTTTTAAGAAAGCATCTTTGGCAAAATAGTTATGAGATCCAAAAATATATCTTGGATAATCTAACCAATTGGAATCAACTAACCCTCTAACAAAGTTAATTTTTTCTAAAAAGTCTTTCTTATCTTCATATGAAGGAAGAGTATCTTTCTGTTTATAGGCATCTTGTAGGACATAATCAGTTACGAATTCTTCGTATTTTTCTTTATCATTTTTAATTATTTTATATAATTTATCAAGTGTATCATAATCTTGTTTCTTCATGACTAAATTCAAGAACAACATAATTGTCTTTTGTAATTCATATTTTTCTAAGTTACCTAGTTGTGGATAATATTTTGTTTTAGATACCAAAGATAAAATGTTATGGTAATCCAATTCACGTAACTCACGCTCGAAGGTTGCCTGATTCATTCTGATCGTCCATGTTTCCATCGCGTCATTTTTATGTAATTTAAAAGTATACTCATCATTTAAACCGATAACTATATGACTTTCCTTACGTAACTTAGTACCGTTTTCCATATATATATTCGGAGCAGATTTAACAATTAAATCGACACGGTTATGAGTTAAATCGTGAACTAAAAACTTAATTTTATCTATTTTTATCTCTTTACCAGGAATTAGACTATAATCATTCAATTCGATTTCAGGGACTTGAATAATGCCAAATGAATCATTTAATTCATAATATGGCAAGTGTTCAACAACTAATTTCTGATGATCATTTAAATTTACAACAAAGTTTTCAAAAGTATTGGTAATAGAACTCAATATATCACTTGGATAGTAAACAGCTTCTTTCTCGTCAGTTTTTTCTGTGGCTACTTCAATGTCCTCTTCTTCAAAGGTTTTAACTTTTTGGACAACAGGTTGTAATTTTGGTTTAAAGATGATAATCTTACCATCTTCTTCAGGAACAACTTCTTCTTCATTTAACTTTTCAATTTCCTGTTCAATTAAATTCATTAACTCATCTAATTGCTTGCGATCGAGATTGTTATCTTTTACTTGGACATTAGGTAGTTTTTGACTATTATTAGATAAATCTAAGAATTCAATCTCTCTGTCAGATTGTTCAATTTTCTCTAACTTGGCATTTATTTCATCAGTCAACTTTTCTAATTCTTCATTATCTAGAACTTTGTCAACATTTGGATTCTCTGACTCGTAATGAGTCTCTTCATCTTTTACTTCTTCTTTTTCTATTTCATCAGATGATTCTTTAACAATGCCCGCACTCAATCTTTCAATTTGACGATCGATATTATCCAAAACTTTATCGACATCAACTTTTTCCTCTTCGACTGGAACCTCAAGCTTTTCTTCTTTAACCGGAATTTCTTCAAATAAGTTTTCTTCATTCGTAGATTGGGTATCTTCTTCTACTTTTTCTGAAGTAACTTCTATAGTCTTATCCTCCTCTGGAACATAACCAAACACCTCATCTAGAGAGACAAAACTATTTCCATCATGATCCATAAATTTATTTTCAAACGGACTAAAAGTAATGTAATCTTCACCTTTAAAAAGAGGAATTAACCCTTTCTTTTTAAATTTTTTACCTTCGATTATTTCTCGATGTGATAAAAAATTAACTTGTTTATCAGTAATAAAACATCCATTTGAAGTATAAGATAAAAGCTTCTTCAAATCTTCTTTGACAACGATTCCATAAAAATTCTCTACTTGTTCAACATAATAGTTATTAATAGCAATATCTGTTAAGGCATCGTGAACTTCACTATAAGTTAGATTTAAAAGCTCATCTTTAATACGCTTAATCAATTCGATATCATCAGTCTTTATATCTTCTTCGACTAGAATAGCAAAAGAAGTACTAGTATCATCAAATTCACTACTTACAAACCAAGATTTTATTTTTTCTAACTTTTCACTAGGGATTACAAAGTCTGTTGTGCAATTATCCGTCTCAAAAACTAATACACGTCTTTCTTTTGTTACATAAATCTTTTCATTTTCTAATTGAATCAACAATAAAAAGTTCTTACTACCGTCCATTTTATGTCCTCCCTTTTTATTCTCCCCTATTTTCAGATATAATAATTATACAATAACATTAGCAAATTTTCTATAGATTATTAAAACAAATTCAAAAAAATTAAAATTATCGATTATTAAAAGAGAACTAAATAAATATTAGTTCTCTTTCTTAGTAAACATCTCTTTCCCAACACCACATATTGGACACTTGAAGTCATCGGGAAGTTCTCCTTCATAGACATAACCACAAACGCTGCAGACATATGAAGTTGATGATTTCTTTTCTTCAATGTAGGTTGGAGCACTCTTTGGAGCTGTTCCCTTAATGACATCGTGATAGTATTTATAAGTCATCGGTTCATTATCAGTTAATTTGGCACAGGCTTTAACACGAGCTTTAAAAATATCATGCGTCTCACAATCGATAACTTCTAATAATTCACAGATAAAATATCCACAAGTATCCTCTTTTAAGACTGGTACATTTTCGATTTCTTCATAACTAGTATCGTTAAATTTATCAAAATCTCTTGAAGAGTGGAAACCGAAGCGACCAATAAGTTCGGAATTAGTCTTTTCTGATAAAACATTAACGGCAAAACGTTTGCTTTTCTTAATCATTTCATCAGTATAATTTTCTTTATTGACACTTATTGTAATAATCGGATTTTCACTAGTTATCTGGGTAAAAGTATTAATGGTACAACCACTCTTAACCCCTTCAAAACTAGTAGTAACAATATACATGCCATAAGATACATCTCTAAACAAATTCTTATCCATAAAATCTCCTATTCATTACACTCTGTGCACATATTCAAAGCTACAAAAACTTCGTCCATGTATTTAGTCAAAGTAGCCTTTAAATCAGTAACTTCATCTTTCGTCCAGTATTCTTCTGGGCTCTCTTTACCTTTGGTATCTTTTGATGTTTCATAATCGTTACCAATTATTTTTCCATCAACTACAAAGGCAGCATTAGGAACGTAAATTCTCGGATTTCCTTCTGGATCATATTGTAACTTATCTTTTAATAGTTCAACAATTTTTTTATAAGTATCCGTATTCTTTTCACGATCTTCTCTAATGTTGTAATAATATATTTTATCAACACCTAGCTCTCTTGCTACTTCGTCGAGATATGGTGCATACGCTTGACACCATTCACATTCTGGAAAACCTAAGAATACAACCCCAGTACCATTTTCCAAAATTTTAATAATTTCGTCACTTTTCTTATAGACGTACACATTGTTATCAGCCACTTTAGTATACTCTTTTTTGAACTTTTTAGCTTCTTCACTAATTTCTTCTTTATTATTACCAGTATCTCTTTCTTTCGATTGGTTAGATAAGTAATAAATACCACCAACCACTGATAATCCTACTAGCAAAATTCCAATTATAATTATGATTATTCCCGTCTTCTTTTTCATTTTAATTCTCCTAACTTCTAAATCATTATAGCACAATTTATTATAACTTTGCCCATAACATTTTATTATCTTTAAAAATATAACCTATCTCACCATTGGCATTCAGATATGAAAGAAATGCTTTGATCGTATCACCAATTAAGTAATACTGATTTAAATTCATAACCGATTCATAGTGATCAAATAAATATTTAATAATTTCTTCTAGCGTTTTAGGTTCAATACAATATTCACAAATCAAGTTACTTATCTCATTTATCTTACTGCGGTTAATGGCAATCTTTTCACTGATATCGGATGTTGCTTCACCGTGGGACGGAATGAAAAGTTTACCCTTTAAAGTAGCTAGAAAATCGAGAGTATTTAAATATTCTTGAACATCATAAATGTAAAACATATGGTATTTATATATAGTATCTATATCTGCTAAAGCATCACCAATAAAATAGATGTCATCATCAGTTTTAATACCAATCATATCAAAGCAATGTCCCTTTAAGTCGATTTTTTCTAAACCATTAGGTAATTGTAAGTCTTGACAATTAGATGGTTTAGCCATTAAAAATTTATTTCGCAATTCCTTAAGTGGACTTGCTCCATATAATAGACTCGCTTCTAAAAGTGGATGATTAATAATATCTTTTTCAATTCCTTCTGAGTAAATCTTACAATTGGTTCGCTTCTCAATTACTTCATTACCACCACAATGATCAGCATGTGAATGAGTATTGATAATTCCTAAAACATTCCAATTTTGTTCATCAATAATTTTTAATATTTTCTTACCAGCATCCTTATCATTACCGGAATCGATTAAATAAACATTTTTATCATCAACTAGGTAGATACCAATATTAGTCCTATTTTTTATATAATAAGTTTTATCAGTTAATTTTATAAGTTCCATAAATACCTCTTTATATTTATATATTACACTTTTAATCTTTTAAAGGCAATTAAAAAGCTATCAGATGATAGCTTTTATCTTTTTACCAGGAGCTTCCTCCTCCACCACCGGAACCGCCACCGGAGAATCCACCGCCGGAAAATCCGCCACTAGATCCGCTGAATGATGTAAAGTCATGAGAAGAATTATCACTTGAAGGAGCAACTGCCATAACTGTCTGAACACTACTCATTGTATCGTTCATAAATCTGTCAAATCGATAATAACTAAACGGATCGTTAGAATAGTACCAATCTGGTGGCTCAATGGCAATACCTTCAAATTTCTTAACCCATTTATTAGATATTCCTAAAGCATACGTATATGGCAATATATCGTAAAAATATGTTGGATTTTCTGCCACTAATGCTTCTAGGCGATCTTTCTCAGCCGTCTCTAAAAAGTTGGCAAAACCGCGTACTCTACCAAGTATCCTACTTCCATATTCAGTTCGCTGTGGCATAATACCTGCAAAAATTCCTATAATTAGCATTGAAATAATACCAACTACACTGACAATAAAGTACTGACCACCAATGTATTGATAAGCTAAATCAGATCCAAAGCTTCCCCACCTAATAACTAAGATTCCTAAAAGAAGGTAATACCAAAATTTACTAAACTTGGTTGACAAATTATTACTTGCACTAATTATAAACATAAAAATTAGTAACAGAGTTGTCATATACAACATGCTTGGGAAACTATCCGGTAAATAAAATATGGCTTGTCGTGCTAAGGTTATAAAGAATATCACAACCATGAATATGAAAGCTAATGTTCTTTTAGAACTAGACTTTTTATTGTATATTTTATACTTCATATCAGTTTTTTCATTAGATTCAATAATATTAATCGTCTGATAAAAATTATATTTTAATTCATCCAAAACGATTGATTCACCAACTTCTCTACTGACAAACAAATTGTCAAAAAAAGTCTTTTCGTTTTTGTTATCACCATCGTATTCTTTAAGTTTGGTAAAACGTATCTGTAAACTTTCGTTATTTTTTATTTTCTTCAATTCTTTTTTATTAAATTCATAACCAACTGGTTTATCTAACATTTCCCAGAATTTTTTTATATCTTTTAAATTTCTTGTTTGATAAGCTGCATCAAAAATGCTTTCTTCCTTGATTTTTTGGTCTAACTTATTCAACTCTTCTTTTACTACCTTTGAATATTCGGCAGTCATGACCGGATGATCTTCATCGATACCAGAATCATCTATTTTAATATATCCTTTATCAGCTAAATATATAAGTAATGATAAAACTGCTGACGTGTTAGCACTGTTGTGATAGATATAGCCAACATCCAAACTGTTAAGTCCCTCTGGTGGATAAAATTCAACTGTTTCTACTATATCGGAATCACGTCCATGTTTATGCCATAGATAAACGGTAAAACCAGCTAGTGCAATCGAAATGATTATTGAAAGATAATCGAAAATTCCTAAATGAAATCCAGCTCCGACAAAGTAACCATCTTCTAATTCTACTCTAGCTGTTAGAGCGTAACCTGGCAATAAAATTCCATTATATTTACCAGTTACGACTAAATCATTCACTTCATAAACGACATTCTGGGTATTGATCGTACCATAACTACCATAAGAAAATCCTAGCTTTGATTCATCGAAGTCTTTGGGAAACGCAATCTCAAAAGTAACATTACCTATTGGAACATCCCACTCATCTCCGATGATATTATAATAAAATTCGTCGATATCACTCAAAGGATCATTACCAATATTATAAGTATAACTTATTTCATAATTCTTTAGACCAGTTATTGTCTTATTGGCATTTCCAATCTGTAAAGTTAGATAGTCATCTGCAAAAGATTTTGTACTTTTTTCATTTACTCGAACGTTGGTAATTCTTGCACGATTGGAATTTTCCACTGTGGATAACCTCTCGACATTATTTGAAAGTGGTATTGTTCTAATAATACCGTGTTTAGGTTCAAAAAAGTAAGCACTAATCTTTTCAGTAATGTCATAAGTATTATTTTCGTTTATTTTAATTTTTACGTCATATGCATCGATTACATATTCATATGAAAAATCATTATAAACTTCACTAGGCTTACTAGAACTAATCGATTTATCATCAACTGCCCAAACCCTATTTGGTAAAATAATTATTACTAATAATAACGCAAAAAGAAAAGAACAAGATTTTTTTAAAATTCTTTTCATCTTTTCCTCCTAATTAAAACTTAACTTCAACATTATTACGCTCATTAGCTTGAGCTTCAAACATTGGATAATTTTTAAATCCAAACATACCTGCAACGATATTACTAGGAAACATTTGAACTTTATCATTCATATTTCTTACTGTTCCATTGTAATATTTTCTAGCGTTAGCAATATCTTCTTCAATTTTAGATAACTCATCACTTAAATCCATGAAGTTTTGATTAGCTTTTAAATCTGGATAATTTTCAGCAAGAGCCATCAATTTAGTAATACCTTGACTTAATTTGTTATTCATATCAATCTTATCATTGATACTAGCACCATCATAAGCACTATTTCGCAATTCAACAACTTCTTTTAGGGTACTTTTTTCATGTTTAGCATAACCTTTTACAGTTTCAACTAAATTAGGAATCAAATCCCATCTCTTTTTTAGATATACATCCATTGTTGAAAAACCTTCCTCAACACGGTTTCTCATTCTCACTAAACTGTTATACGTTCCTAAAACATAAAAAACTAAAATTGCTAATATTACGACAACAATTGCAATAACTATATAAATAGTATTCATAATATCCTCCTCTACTAATATTCTGAAAAAATTATACCATAAATAAGATTTGTTTTAAATATATTGTTGAGTATTTTTTACTTTTTTAAGTGCCATATTTTATCTCTTAAATTCGTTTTGTTCGAAGGTTTTAAAACCCATTATTATCATTATGATAATAGTTATAAAAAAATGACACTCAATCGCTAGAATAAGTGCCTAAACAAAATTATTTGGGGTAGACATTCAACTTGCAAAAACTGAACATTCCCTTTTTTTATTTTATGTAAGTTTCCTTGACAAATACTTTCATAACATAAAAGCGACTTTTAAAAAGTCGCTTCACTTATTATCTATTTACTTAATTAATAATAGTTTTTTGGTTGTTAAACCTACTAAACTGATTAAACTCATTATTGCCATAGCAATGTAAGCAACAATGCCATCTCCAGTTTGTGGATTTTCAACATTTTCATCATCTGAAGCTTGTGAATTATCAACAGTTGTATCATCTGAAGTATCTTGGTTATTTAGTTCAGCTTCCATTTTTTCAGCTTCAGCTTTAGTCATAACAGCGTTGTTTGGACCAACTACTAGATTACCTAGATATGCTTCAGCAGGTTTAGTACCTGTAAAGACTGCTCCTGCTTTGATTTGAATCTCATCACTAGGATTTTCTTCATTCTCGTAAGCTAGAACTGGGTTTTCATTAGTAGCATTAATTTTAGCACCAGAACTGATTACAGCTTTTCCTGTTCCTTTAGTATAACCAGGAGTTTTGTTATCGACGATAACTGCTACACCACCTGGAAATTGTACATCGGCATCACCGATTTGAACGGGATCAGTTCCTGTTGTTGTAATAGTACCACCAGCTAAATTAACTTCTCCAGCACGAGAAACTATACCAACATAACCAGTAAGATTACCATTAGTGATATTCAATGTACCAGATTGTGGCATATAAACAACTGCTCCACCAGTAGATTCAATTGTACCACCAGAAATGTTGATAGTTGAATTACCAGAATGTGCACCATTACCACTAATAGCGTTTTGAGTAGCTGTGATAGTACCACCTTCAAAATTTAATTTTCCATTGTCACCCCAAAGAGCAACACCAGTATCAGCAATGAAGGTACCACCCTTAACTGTAAGAGTACCATTTCCATCTATTGCTAGAGCTTGAGTTATTGAACTTCCCTTACCTGAATAAACAACTTTACCTGTACCTACGCTATCCTTGATTACTAAAGATCCACCATTGCTAACGGTGATAACAGTATTCCCTTCCTCGTTAGTACGAGTAATTGAACCACCATTTAAATCTAGTGTGATGTTCTTATTATTTACATCAATCATAGCAGTAGTAGTAATTTTGGCATCTTTTGCTAGCGTAATAGTCTCACAACTATTGATTGCTGCAGTTAGCTCTGTATCATTTGCAATGCCAGTACACTTTGGTTCATCAGCATATACATTTGGCATAAAAGCCATACTAACAACAAAAGCAGATACTATACCAAGTAGTAAATTTTTCTTTTTCATATTGTATTTGTTCCTTTCCATTTTATAAATTTGTATTATTAAGATTTTTTCCTCAATGATATTATATATATCAAGTGTTTTAAGGCTTTTTTTATTTTACGCCATTTACTTACTGAAATACCAAATCGCAAAATCATCTCAATAATTGCCATCTATAATAATGTTTTTAATAGAAAAAGTCAATACCACTTGCCTAAAATCAAAAAATCAACCTTATATATCATATTTTTTAGTATATATTCTAATATAAAAACAGGTATTATTTTTGATACCTGTTTTCTTTTATAAACTATTTAATTATTAAATTTTTTCATATGTTGCTATATACTTACCTGAAAGAACGCCTGAACCTAACTCATTTGAAACAGCTTTTCTTGAAGATATTAATTCCCAACCTACAAATCTATAACCATATTTAGGGGCTGGAGCAGTTACTGTATAGCTAGTAATATCAGCACGTCTACCTATTAATAAAGTAGAAACTTGAGCACCTGTTCTAGAATTAGTAAATCCTTCACATTTGTTTAAATCACATTCTACTTCAACAAACCAAATGTGTCCACTATCACCACAGTAACTTTCTGTACAATGGATTGGCAAACTTTTCTTTGTACTATAGAAATGGAATTCAACTTTTTTCTTTTCAGCTTCTTTTTTTATTTCTTCTTCTTGTTCTTTAGTCTTTTTGTTTATTTTATCTAAAAGTTCTGGATAATCATTAAGATCATACTTAGGTCCTTGTTCTTCTGATTCTTCTTTTGGCTTTGTAGTTGTATTATTTTTAGTACTAGCTTGTGATTTATTACTAGTTACATTTGAACTAGATTTAGTAGATTCAGATTCTTTGGTCGATTTAGTAGAAACTGTTTGATTTTGTTTATTTTCATTTTCTTTTACTTCAGCAGCTTTTTCTTCAATATTTTGTTTATTTTGTTCTTTTTCTTCTACTATTTTACTGGCTGTCTCTACTTTCTTTTCAGCTGATTTTTTTGCTTCTTCAGCTTTCTCGATTTTTGTTGTTGTAGCATCTATTTTTGCTTGTGCTATTTTTCTTTCTTCAGGTGTTTTGGCTTTCTTTAGTTCAAGGATAGCTTCTTCTTTCTCTTTAGATGCTTTACTAATCGTTTCTTCTGCTTTTGTTACTTCTTGTTCAGCCTTTTCTTTATCTTCTTTAGCTTCTTTTAATTCTTCTTCAGCTTGTTCCATTTCTTGATTTATATTTTTTGAATAAGAACTCTTTTGAGTAACTTTAGCAGTATTAATTAGTTGATTATCATACTTAATGTAATTTTTGGCTAAAACACCTGCACCAGTTACCGCACCAATTGATAGAAAACCTATCATCGTCTTAATTAAAATTTTATTCATAATTAACCCTCCTTAATTATTATATGTTGCAGCAATAATGCTTTTCCCCGTTGTTGCCCACATTATACACCTTTTTTGATAAAAAGTAAAGAGGCTTTTGAATTATAATTACTTAAAGACTTAAATGCAACTTTAAAATGATAAAACACACCGATTAACTTCAGTTTTTTAAGGTGATTTTAGAAAGAAAGATAAACAACAAAAAAGTCCATAACTCAATGTTATGAACCTATATTTTTAAATCGCACGGTGCGACTTTCAAACTATATGGTGCAGGAGATGGGACTTGAACCCACACGGTATTGCTACCAAAGGTGTTTGAGACCTTCGCGTCTACCATTCCGCCACTCCTGCGTCGTAAAAGATTATATCACAAAACGATAATATTTTACAACATAATTTAAATTATATCTAATTCTTCTGTTTCTTTGATGTCATCATGTATCTCTAAATTCTCTGTATATTTAGAATGATAAAGGTCAGTATCATCTTCATTTTCAACGATTTTTTCAAACTTTGGTAGATCATCCTTACTAGCAAGTCCAAAGTAATCTAAAAATTCACTAGTCGTTTTATAGAGAATTGGTCTTCCTGGTAAATCACTTCGTCCACTCTCTTTTACTAAACCCTTGGCAACTAGTTTTTTAATCATCTCACGAGATGACACTCCTCTTATCTCATCGACCATAAGTCTCGTCACTGGTTCGTTGTAAGCGATAATGGCAAGTGTCTCTAAAGCAGCTTGACTCAAGGTATTAGACTCTGGCGTTTCAATTAATTTCTGATAAAAATCTTTATGTTCTTTTTTAGTAGTAAGTTTAAATCTATCACCTAAAAAATTAATTCTTATTCCATAGCTATCACTTTCATAACGTTCTTTCAGTGCTATTACTAATTGTTTAGCTTGATCGTTATCTATTTCTAAGATCTCTTCTATTTGGTTGATAGTTAATCCTTCATCACCAACGACAAATAAAAGACCTTCTAATACTCCTTCTAAATTCATCATATCGCCTCACAAACTATATCTTCAAAATTATTATCTTGATGAATGCTTATTTCTCTAGTTTTAGCCATTTCTAAAATAGCCAAAAAAGTTACAACTAAATATTCTCTTGTCATAACATCAAAAAGTTCAAAGAATCTAACACGTTTCTTACTACTTATCAATTTCTTTATCGATTTTCTTCTCTCTTCGACAGTTATCTCACGCTTAGTTATTTTAGTATTTAATGGCCTATTCTGTTCTTGTCTCTTTAAGAATTTTTTAAAAGCATCAACTAAGTCATCTAATGAGACATCGGATGTATTGACAAATTTAATGTCCGGTTCTAACTCTTTTAGATTTTCTGGAGATTTAGTATAAATTAACATTCTCTCTTTTTCAAGTGATTTGAAATCTTCAGTCAAGTCTTTATAATGTTGATATTCGATTAATCGGTTTACCAATTGTTCTCGAGGATCTTCTTCTGATTCCTCTTCTTCTTCATGTCTTGGAAGTAACATTTTAGATTTTAATTCGATCAATTCACTGGCCATTACTAAGTATGAACTAGCTATATCTAAATTCATTTCTTTCATAGCGTTTATATAATCTAAGTATTGATTGGTTATCACTTCTATCTTTAAATCAAAGATATCCATTTTCGATTCTTTAATTAGATGAAGTAATAAATCTAATGGGCCCTCAAACTGGTCGATTTTTAATGTGTATTCCATATCATCACTTCCATTATAATAATACCATAACTTTATTTGACAAGCAAAATATTAATCGGAATTTAAGTTTTGTTAGGAAAAAATAGCTAAACAAAAAAAGAAGCCAGATAGCTTCTAATTTTTTGGTCTAAATATAAGTGTAAAGATAAATGTAAAGAGAATAGCTGCCGTTATTCCACTTGCTGTTAGGTCGAACATTCCCATCATGAGACCGATAAAACCGAACTCGTTAGCTTTAGCTAACGCCCCATGAATTAGGGAATGACCAAAACTTGTAATCGGTACTAAAGCTCCACCACCTACATAAGCGATAATGGTATCATACCAACTAAAGCAATCGAGAAAAGCTCCTAAAACGACAAACATACTAGTAATATGACCAGGAGTTAATTTGGTATTATCTAAAATTATTTGACCCAACAGACATAGTGCACCGCTGAATAAAAATGAATATAGATATATCACTATACCACCTCCAAACTAATCGCATGGGCAATTGAGTTTATCGGTTCGTGTTGGTAGACAAAAGTTGGGGAAAATAGTGCTCCGGTTGCTACAATCAATACTCTTTTTAACTGATGTCTTTCCATCAGAGGAAATATGTGTGAATAATTTACTAAAGCAGTACAAGCTGGACCACTTCCACCAGCCATTACTTCTTCTTGCATTTCTAAATCGTAAAGCATTGTACCAGTATCATCATAATTATTACTGATATCTATTTTGTATTCACTGTGCAAGTAATCGATAAGTATTTCTTTACCATATCTTCCTAAATCACCAGTTAAAATCAAATCGTAATAAGAAGCATCTCTCTTTTTATCTTTTAAGTGTTGATAAATTGTATCTCCTGCTGCTACTGCCATAACAGCTCCCATATTAAAGGGATCAGTTTGATTCATATCCATAACTTTACCAATTGTTGACGATTCAACTTTAATTTTACTTTTAGTCGAAGTTAGATAACAACTCGCCCCACCCGTTGCGGTAAAAGTAGCTGTCTTAGGTTTAGGAGCTCCATATTCAGTAGGATTTCTAAACTGTTTTTCACTAGACATGTTGTGAGAAGAAACTGACACGATACTATTTTTTATCTTACCACTATCTATTAGAGATGATGCTAAAATCAATCCCTCAACACTAGTTGCACAAGCTGCATATATTCCTAGAAAAGGAAATTCATACTTTAATGCTGCATAACTAGATGAAGTAATCTGATTTAGAAGATCACCTGCTATAAACATATCAATGTTTTTCTTATCTTTATTGATTTTGTTTAATAAGATATCAATACTATCCTGCATAAGTTTAACTTCCGCTTTTTCCCAAGTCTTTTCACCATTATATAAATCTGTATAATAACGATCAAACTTACTACCTAGTGGTCCATCTTTTTCATATGGTCCTACGACAGTTGAATAATTATTTATATACACATTATTATAATTAAAAGTCATTATACCCCTCCTAATAACAAGTATCTAATCATCCCGAAGAACCATGCCGAAACTACACCATAGAGGATAACTGATCCAGCTAATTTAAATATATTACTTCCAATACCATATATTGGTCCTTCTTTTCTATATTCCATACCACTACTCATCATCGAATGAGCGAATCCCGTAATAGGAATAATGAATCCACATTTACCGAATGATACCCATTTATCAAAGAAACCTAAAGCTGTAAACAGGCACGATACAAATATTAGAGTTACACTCATAAAGACAGTTGCGTCTTTAGTTGATATATCGAATATATAAGTGTAAAACTCAATTAGGAGTTGTCCTAAAACGCCAATCATTCCACCGATCACAAATGCTATAAAAGCATTTTTTAATCTGGGTTCTGTAGGTTTATGGCGATCAACAATTTTTTGATATTCTCTTTTTTCCATATTATCACCACTAATATTGTGATAACTTTTCTATTTTTTATACACTACGATAATAATTTATTTTTTATTTTGTTTTTTATTTTAGTTTCCCGTCTCGATACTTGAACTTGATTGATATTTAATTTTTTACTGACTTCACTCTGACTTAAATCATCGTAATAGCGATATTTGATCAAATCTTGTTCTTCTTGTGGTAATGAATCAATTGCATCTTTTAACATTATTACTTCTTCGTCAAATCCTTTTTCTTCATATTTAATCGAGTCGTATAAATTCATCGTCTTATTTTCATCATCACTCAATTCGTAATCGAGACTTTTAACATAATCACTAGCTTTAATGGCATCATCAACTTCTTCAATACTTTTACCTAGAGCAAGAGCAATTTCCTCATTAGTTGGTTCACTCAAAAATTCCTGTTGCAGTTTCTCTTTCATCCTGCGAATATCTCTTCCCAGTTTCAAAGTATCTTTCCCAATCTTTAAAAGTCGGTTTTCCCGAACGTATTTTAAGGCTTCACCCATTATGTACAATCTAGCAAAAGTAGAAAACTTGGTATTATATTCTTCTTTATAATTTTCTTTAGCTTTTAAAAGAGCCATGAGCCCTACTTGTACTAAATCTTCATAATCATTATTGTATGCATATTTATAGACAATACTTGATACATATTTTCGATAACTCTCTATTTCTTCGTTAGTCATTTTCCCTCCTATATCAAATAGCTAAAATAATTACTATCTAATCCACTACAACAATTTCTATCGATAAATATTACATTGATACCACCAATTCTTACTACTTCTGTTAACGACTTTCTAATCTCTAAAAGATTATTCTTATTTACTCTTCCCTCTATCCTTAAAAACATTACCCCTTTCTTATACTCATATTCTAAATTTATCATTACAACCACGTCCCTAATATAAAATGTTAAAAAACTCTTTTATAGTTTTTCGACAAAAGAAATTAATTTTTTCTTTCGACAAAGTGTCTACCTATATTATTACAATCGATAATTAAATTTACTCAAAAAAAAGAAATAAATTATTTTTTATTTCTCTTTTTATTATTTCGTTTTTTACCGTTAGTTTTTTTCTTACCCGTCTTCTTTTTCTCAATTGTAAGTTCGCGGTAACTAGCAAAGATAATTAAGAATAGTCCTATTACTAATAAGAAAATAGATATTGGGGTTTTTTCTAACCAATTATATATATTATATAGAATGTTAACTATTACTAAAGCAATACCTAGTAGGAATAGTTTGTCGTATTTTTTGTTTACAAAACCGAAGAAAGCTACTCCAATCGATAGAACAATGGCATAAATAGATAAGTAAAGACTTTGATCAAACATGACAATTAATACGGAAATTAGTGAGCCTGCTACAGCAATATATTGACGATAGTCTTTGTTCTTGACAAATTTATTAATGACAAATGTTAGATATAAAACTAAAACGGAAAGGAAAAAAGTATTCCATATTTCTGAGTTATAAGCATCGATTAATGAATAGATAGGTATGGCGATTGCAACTAAAGTTATGTTTTTCTTAGTCTTATCGTCATCGTGATAAAAGACTGATATCATATATAACAATAGAGCAATGACATTAGCAACGATATAATTATCATTAGTACTCTCAATGAAGTGTTGATCGATAGCATAACTTCCTAAATAAATCGTAAACAGTAAAATAGCAAAAGCCACATTAGTAAGTTTAGGATCATCTTTTTTATATATTCCTACTACGTAATAATAACCGATAATAGTTAATATAACTAATAGAATTGCATAAATATTTCCAAAAGTCGCTACTTTTATGACTGATATCAAAGCTAGAACCAAACTTATATATTTATACATATTGATAAGTTTTTTATTTTTAAATACGCCATAAAGAATAACGCTGATTAAGAATAAGATACCGATTAACAATTCATAAAGATCAAATGCAAAATAATTATTGAAGAATAGTAAGAATCCTAAAACGAACATAAATACTTTAACAGGATGGATATAAGCTTCAAAAGCATACTCATCTAAAGATTCAAAACTCATACATGCCAGACACATAAACATCGATACTACTGAGATAATAATTGGTAACCAAGTAGGATTGTGTAGTGATAATATAAAAGCAAATAAAGTTAGTATGTCAGCTGTTATAAGTGATGACGTTATCAGTAATTTTCGCTTGTACAATAGTGCTACTAGATATACGAAAACAGCATAAACCGTTATTCCTAAAGCCCAAAGTTCAATCGAAAAGTTTAACGTTAAAAACAATGGTATGACAAACAAGAAAGACGCTAGTGGTGCAAAATAATTTAAATCACTATCTTCATTCTTTTTAACCCAACTGTATATCTCATAAACGAATAAAATGGTAAGTATTAATACAGATAAATAGTTGTCAAAAAAGAATTGAAAAGTAACAAAACATAACATTGAAATAAGAGTTATTATCTTAGAGAAAGCATAGAGAATTTTACTTCTAAACTTCTCACTGTAATAAGTAAATTTACCAAGTAAAATAAACAATGGTGCAATGGTAAACAACGTATCTTCAACACTCAAAGCTAAAAAGCGATCCATTTGGAAAATAGCAAGTAGTAATAATGTGTACAATATGTATAAAATGTTATCTTTTTCAAAATTGCAATAAGATATGAATGTTAAAAAAGCTGCTAAAAGATAGAAAGAAACGTAATAAAAACTGCGACCAGCTCCTAAAAGAGAAAACCAATTGCCAAATATTCCGGCATATCCAGCTGATAGAAAAGCAAACAAGATAAAGATCATTCCTAATGTCCAAGATACATAAGCACTAGATTTAATTCCTACTCTATTTTTACTAAATCGATATATCGCAAACAGAATAATACTACCTAAAATAAAAATAAATATTCGCGATAAATAGTTAACTCTAGCCCAAGACGATGTAGCAAATAAAAACCCAGCTACACTTATTAAAACAATTCCTAATTTTAAGAACATGTCCAACTTCTTTATTTCAGGATCTACTTGTTCTTTTTTTACTTTCTTTTTCTTTTTTTCAATATCCGATACAGCCCAAACAGTTAAAATTGATCCCACAATATTAAAGAGCAACAATACAATAGCAACGCCATACAAAACATTTTCTTTTTTTATCAAAGTCGCATAATTTTCAGAACTAAAATATAATAAAAAGATTGAAACTCCCGATAAAACAATAGATGGAATAGATACTAAACCAAACAACCCGACTGAAATGAACAAAGCTAAGATGTTACTAATCAAAACAACATCTAGCTTGGACTTTACGCTCACTATACTCACCTCTATTATAATTTTAACATAAATGAGACAAATAAAAAAGATACTAAATTAAAATGGATATAAAGTATCTTTTAACACTCTTAAAAACAGATTAAAAATATTTATTTTATTTACATCTTCTCTGGTGACAATGTTTATTTCATCCACTACTTCGTCATTTAATTTAATATACATTTTACCGACAACATCACCTTTTTTTAATGGCAATTTGACTTCATTAATTTTTTTGTCCAAATCGTATTTTAAACTTTGTTCACTTATTTTTTTTAAAATGGTCGCATCTTTTTCAAGATAGAGATTGGTCTTTCTGGTATCACCTTTTTCGAATTGAATGGTATCGATTACTTCATCTTTCGATTTTAATAGATCAATTTGGTAATTATTAAAACCATAATCTAAAAGAGCCATTGTCTCATTGTTTCGTACCTTTCCTTCTTTTTCTCCTAAAACAATGGCGATCAACCTAGTATCATTTCTTTTAGCAGTTACAGCCATACAATAACCAGCAGCGTCGGTAAATCCTGTCTTTAAGCCATCAGCTCCAGCATAAAATCTTATCAACTTATTGGTATTGACTAGCCAAAATTTGTTATTGGAATCTACTCTTAAGTAATCTTCATAAATAGAAGTATATTTTAGAACCGTTTCATGTTTTAACAATTCTCTAGCAATTACTGCCATATCATAAGCAGTCGAATAATGTCCTTCTTCATCAAGACCAGTTGCATTTTTAAATACCGTATCTTTAAGTCCCAAATCCTTTACTTTTTTATTCATCATTTCGACGAACTTCTCTTCAGTTCCAGCAATTCTTTCAGCCATTGCTACTGTTGCATCATTGGCACTAGCCATAACAATACCTTTAAAAAGTTCTTCAACCGTCATAACTTCACCAGTCTCTAAGTATATTTGACTACCACCCATACCAGATGCATTTTTAGACGCCGTTACTTTATCGCTCCAAGACAATTCACCAGCTTCGATATATTCCAGAATTATTATTTGACCAACCATCTTAGTCATCGAAGCCACTGCCAATTTTTCATTGCGATTTTTTTCGTAAATTATTTTACCAGTTGACGCCTCCATAAGAAGAGAACTTTTAGCATTAGGAGTTGGATCTTCACTAGCGTAAACCCTTGGAATTAAAAGAAATAACGCCATCATTGCAATCAAAAACTTCTTTTTCATCAATTCACCTCTCATTAATAAATATGTCAAAATATGTTTATATATTATCTTTTTTTGAGTATAATTATCTTGAGGTAGAGATAATGAAAAAATTTATATTGAGCATATTTTGTATCCTAGTTATTGTATTCGGAGGATTGCTTTCTTACAAGATGTTTTTTACTGATAATGAAGAAAAGAGTACCAATAACCCAGACAATAATAGTAAAATTGAAAAAAGTAGTGATGAATGGGAAAAAATAGATATATATAAAGAAGAAAATAGAGATAGGTACATAAATTATAAAGATAAAAATAAAGAACTATCGAATGAACGAGTTGTGCTTCTCGTAAACATTGGGATTGATCAAGATTTTTATACGAACGTCAAACCTGCTTTGAGAAAAGATACTAATTTAGTCCTTACTAATAAGTTTTATTCTTTAGAAAAAGATTACGTACCGAAGAACTTGGAAACTATCGATTCAAAATATCAAGTTGGTGGAAAAATGCTTACCCACGATGCGAGAGTTGCCTTTGAAAAGATGGCTCAAGCAGCCCGCGATGATGGATACAACATAAGAGCAGTTTCGACATATCGCAGTTACAACTATCAGAATAATTTGTACAACAACTATGTCAATCGTGATGGTAAAGAACAAGCTGATACCTATTCTGCCCGTCCGGGATATTCCGAACATCAAACAGGACTAGCTGCCGACATCGATAACAATAACACTAGTTACACTTCATTTGGACTTACTAAAGAGTTTACCTGGATGAAAGAAAATGCTTATAAGTACGGATTTATTTTGCGATATACATCTGAAAATGAATACATCACTGGTTATAAGAACGAACCATGGCATTATCGCTATGTCGGTGTCGATGTTGCAACTAAAATGATGAAAGAAAACATCTCGAGTTATGAAGAGTATTATTTCAAGTATTTGGACAAATAAAAAGAATTTAGCCAAAAACTAAATTCTTTTTTTATTCAATAGTAAATGCTTCTAGTGGATCGTCATATTCTTCTTTAGCTCCGATATACAAAGTACAGATGACGTCTCCCTCTTTTACTTCATCACCAACTAATTTATTTAGATAAACTCCAACGGTAGGATCGATTTCATCTTCTAGTTTAGTTCGCCCTGCTCCTAATTGGTTAGCAATTGTACCGATTTTTAAAGCATCGATGGCAGTTATTACTCCACCTTTAGGACTCTTTATTTCTATTGTCTTGTCACTTACTTTTAACTGTTCTATATCGCCATCTTGTTCTTTTACAAATTCCAAGAATTTCTGATATGCCTTACCACTGGACATTGCTTCTCCCGCTTCTTTAATAGCTTCTTCTTCAGAAATGTTTTTAGCCATCATTAAGATATCTACGATAATTTTAGAACATAACTTAGTTAGATTATTTCCTTCTTTTCCTTGTAGAACATTGATTGCTTCTAAAACTTCAAGACTATTTCCAACACTATTTCCGAGTGGTGTATCCATATCACTAATCTCAGCTCTTACTTCTTTTTTATAACGATAACCGATTCTTTCAACGATATCCTTAAATCGCAATGCTTCATCGTGACTTTTAATAAATGCACCCTTTCCCAATTTAATGTCGATAAATATCTTATCAGCTCCACTAGCTATTTTTTTACTCATGACACTGGACGCTATTAAAGGGATTGAATCAACTGTTCCCGTTACATCTCTTAAGGCATAAACTTTTTTATCAAGTGGTGTTAACTCATCACTACTCTCACAGATACTAAATCCAACACGATTAGTTTTATCGATAAATTCATCTAGTGTTAGATTAGTTTTAAATCCAGGAATACTTTCCAATTTATCAATTGTACCACCAGTTACTCCTAGACCACGGCCACTCATTTTAGCAACTTTTAAACCACAACTAGCAAGAACA
Organism: uncultured Bacilli bacterium; assembly: GCA_947629075.1. Classification (GTDB taxonomy): domain Bacteria; phylum Bacillota_I; class Bacilli_A; order RF39; family UBA660; genus CANRCI01. Next base: position 29,518 of record CANRCI010000003.1, read on the forward strand.
GGAGCTACCACTAAAGTCGTCTTATCCCCAATACCACCAGTTGAATGTTTTTCAACCTTAATGCCATCAATCTTACTCAAATCCAATTTAGTCCCACTGTCAATAAAAGTATCAGTCAAATGGAATATTTCCATATCTGTCATATCTTTTAAACATATAGCCATAAGTAAACTACTCATTTGATAATCTGGTATTTCACCATTTAAGTAACCATTAAAAAAGTATTTAATTTCGCTGCTCGTTAATTCTTGACCAGCTTTCTTTTTATTAATTATACTAACTGCATCCATAAAACAATCACCTATTTTCTATAATCTATTTTTTCTACTTGTCTTGCTCTTGCCAAAGCGAGACTGTTTTCTTTGACATCATCTGTTATTGTCGAACCAGCTCCCACCAAAGAATTTTTCTTCAATGTAACTGGTGCAATGATACTCGAATTACTACCGACAAAGACTTTACTTTCAATTGTCGTATCGTATTTTTGACTATCCAGTGGATTATAGTTGGCCATTACTACTCCTGCTCCAATATTCACCATATCATCCATCTTGGTATTACCAATATATGAAAGATGTTTAATTTTATTTTGATCATTGATAATGCTATCTTTAATTTCAACAAAATTACCAATTATATTTTTATCACCGATAACTGTATTACTATGAATATGAGCAAATGGTCCAATTGTATTATCATTTCCAATTTTACTATCGACTATAACAGTATTGGATTCAATAACATTGTTTTCACCAATAACAGTTTTACCTCTAATAGTCACATTGGGATATATTATTGTACCTTTACCGATTACGACATCATTTCCTATGTAAGTAGTATTTTCATCAATAATCTCAACATCATCAAAAACCATAACCTTCACCTATTATTAATTATAACAAATTTTTTCATAATAAAACACAAAAAGAATTCATAATGAATCCTTTACTACATTTCTGGTAGATATATCTCTTCTAAAAGCGATAAATTAGAACTGATCATATCGATTAAATTTTCGCCATATCTTTCTTTTAAACCATTATATCGCTCGACAAAATTAGGATATTCAACAGAAAACAGTACTAGACAATTCTCTATAAGTTCTTCGATAAAAGAACAGTTTTCATCCAATAAGAAAGCAATTATTTTTTTTATATTTTCAACATCTAGGCTAGATATAAAACTTTCTTCGTATTTACTTAATAGTTCTTCGACTATCTGCTCGGCCATTTTTATCATTTCCTTTTTTATATTTTACCAATTTTTTTAAATCAATACCGTATTGTGCTTTCAATCCCTCATTTGAAGTATTGATTATCGGATTTATTTTCCTATCTTTAAAGAAAGGAATTTGATTATCATCCATATATTCAAATAAAGCTCTTCTCTCATTTGCGTTGAACTGGATAGCAGTTGGGGTTACAAAGTTATCTATACCATACTCTTTGTAGAGTTCAAAAATATTAACTATCGTTTCTAGTTTTACTCTAAAAATGATTGAGGTAAACAGATGACTGTAACCATCTGCCCAGTATGATAGATTTATTTTCTTACGAATACTTTCAGGTTTGTCTTTCCAAATACCTGGTTTAAGAAGGTGCTGGTATTGTTTGTTTTTCCACTCGGGCATCGATAAAATGTTAAATACTTTTTCTTTACTATTACCCCAGATACTACCAGTAAGTAGATTTTTAAACACCGGATCGTCCCAAACTGATTGTGCTTTTAATATTTCATCCTTTTCCCAACTTTTCTTCATATGCAGTATTTCTACTACATCGCGGTAGTTACTTTTCCAAATATTTTTTGTCAATAACGGTCTAAATTTAGGATCTTGCCATTCTGGTAGGGATAAAATTTTTTTTACTTCTTCATAACTACAACGCCAGATATTAGAACTCAATACCTCTTCAAAATCAGAATCTTCCCATTCTTTCATATGAAGGATTCCATTGACGTCTTCATAATTACTATTCCAAATATTGGGTGTCAAAAGCTTTTTAAAACGAAACTCATCCCACTCCTTCATATCCACAATTTTAGAAATATTTTCATAATTGCTATTCCAGATAGTCGGAGTTAATAAATTTTTAAACTTTGCATCTTTTAACTTTGCAATCGATAAAACATTTTTTATCTCTTCGTAACTACTGTTCCATATATTACTACTAAGTAAAGCGTTAAAAGGTTCCTCTTGCAATTCGGACATTGCCATTATTTTAGTTATTTCATCGATACTTCTTTCAAAAAAACGATCATTGATTAAATCGGTTCGGCCATTCAAAGCTCTAATTTTTTCATCTCTCAACTGATCCATACTATCACCTACACTAAAATTTTACTTTGTTTAATTAGTGATGTCAATTGTAAAAAAAATAAAAAGAGATAAACATTATCTCAATTTTTTCTCTAATAATTCTATTCCTCTTTTAGGGTTAACCATTATCATTTCGTATAAGTGATGATGGTTTCTTATTTCTTTAATAAATTCTATTTCGGAATTGGACATTTTGATAGTATAACTATCATGATTATCACTGATAACATATTTATCATTACCTAGGAAATAATCGATGTTGACGTTGAAGATATTTGATAAATCTAACAAGGTTTCAAGCGACGGAATTCTTGTCCCCTTTTCATAGCAACAAACACTGACCTTCGTTACATTTAACAAATTACCTAGTTGTTGCTGCGTCATATTTTGATTTTTTCTCAATTCTTTTATACGTTTACCAAGTAAAATCATATAAACACTTCCTAGTAATTTTGATAAACCAATTATAAATAAACGAAATTTGCTTTTGTTTGAAGTTAACTAAAAAGAAACAATTCTAGTTATTTTTGCTACTTAAAAACGTAACTTTTTCAGCGATTACTTCTAAAACGCTTTTCTTTTTATCATCTTCTTCAACTACTCTACTCTGTAAACGTCCACGAATGCCAACGATATCTCCTTTATTGCAATACTCCCTAGTATTTTTAGCAACCGCATCCCAGAGAATACATTCAATAAAATCAGTATCGTATTCACCATTCATATTTTTAAAGCTCCTTGGTACCGCCAGTGTAAGATAAGATAGTGTTTTGTTATTAGTATCATTGTTATAGAGCTCTGGTTTTTTAACCACTCTTCCTACTAAAACAATTTGATTCAACATATTATTCCTCCTTTCAGAGAGGTACTATAACACATTAAAAAAAGCACCTCAAATGGTGCTTTTTCCAAATTAAATAACTTAATTTTTATAAAATATTTTTTTCTATATAAGAAATTTTGAAAGTTAATAATTATTGTGTATAAAATATTTAAAACTTAAGTTTTATAAATTATTTTTTAATAGTTGATTTAATTCAACAGCATACTCCATTGGCAATTCTTCACGAAATTTCTCAATGAATCCTAGAATGATTAATTCAATAGCTTTTTCCCTAGGGAGACCACGGCTCATCAGATAAAACAATTTTTCTTCACTTACCTTTGAGACGGTTGCTTCATGTTCTAGTGAACTAGTAGTGTTTCTCACAATATTAGTAGGATAAGTATCGCTTTTTGACAACTCATCCAATATCAGAGTATCACATTTAACCATAGCTTCACTACCAACAGCTTTTTCTTTAATATCTACTTTACCGCGGTAATTGCTCTGGCCACCGTCACGGGCAATA
>CANRCI010000004.1 GCA_947629075.1 uncultured Bacilli bacterium
TTTCTTTATTGTAATTTCAACCGCACCATTTTATTTATATTTTAATTCTATATCATAAGCACATTTATAGTCAAATAATTTACGTGGCATACTGTTTATTTCAAAACTAATATTATCTAGATAATACTGTGTTATATTCTTCATAGAATTTCCCTTTGGAATAAATCTTCTTACTAAAGCATTGGTTCTTTCGTTGGTTCCTCTTTGAAAGGAACAGTATGGATCACATTTATAAAGTTTTACTCCAAGCTTCTTAGCTGTTAATCCTAAAGCTTGAAACTCTAATCCATTATCTACAGTAATGGATTTTACTTTTATTTCATTTCTTATTAAATAATCATGAATAATTTTATCTGTATAATATTCGTTTTTGTATTTAGACTTTATTAACCATACTCTTCTTGAACATCTATCAACTATGGATATAATAGAATCATATTCATTCTTTTTACCTAAAATTGAATCAATTTCTAAATGTCCTAATTCATCTCTTTTATTGATATATTTAGGTCTTAAGCTTATTGGCAGCACTGTTTTATGATCTATATTCCATTTTGTATGGCTCATCATTGATGTTTTCTTTCCTCTTCGTTTTTTATAACATAAATCTTTTTTATTAAGTTTAATTTTACCTTCATTTATCCAATTATATACTTGTTTAACAGATGGACATTTAGCATTTAAATGAGTCTTTTTAAATTTATGAACACAAACTTCAATAGAACAAGTTTTATAATCATAGTGTGTATATAGATAACGCATAAAAATATCATACTTTTCATCAATATTTATTTTCCTTTTTTTATAAATATTAGCTTTATATCTGGAAATAGTAGAATGACATATTCCTAATATTTCAGCTGCTTTTCTCATAGATAGTCCTTGTTCAAGTAAAATATCAATTTGTGCTTTCTTTTCTTTAGTTAATTGTTTATAATTCATATAGGAGCCTCCTTGCCGGGATTGGCTCCTTTATTGTATCAAAAAAGCCGCACCTAGTGGTGCGGTTGAAATTTCAATTTAGGAAAAGAGATCGTGGATCTCTTTTTTAGTTTAAAAAATGAACTACTATCATAAAGATAAATCCGATAACAAAAAATACTTTACTGTTTATCGTATTATCGTATTTTTGGGCATTGGGAAATAGTTCAACAAGCGAAATAAACAACATGATACCCGCTATAAAACTAAACAAGATTCCCATAATCATCGGATTTATCGCATCCATAAAAAACATATAAGCAATTACACCACCGAGTGGTTCACTAATCCCGGATATAAAGGTATACAGCAAAGCTTTAAAACGACTTTTCGTACTGTAATAGATGGGAACGGATATGCTTATTCCTTCTGGAATGTTGTGCATACTGATAGCAAGAGCTAGTGAAAAACCGAGACTCGCATCATAACTGGATACCATAAAAGTAATTATTCCTTCTGGTACATTGTGTAGAATTATTGCAATCATCGAATATAACCCTACCCGGTATAGGCCATCTTCATCAAAAGTAGGAACAACCTTAGTTATGATTAAAAATAAAACTATCCCTATAACGATAAATAAGATGATATAAATATAACTCAAAAAATAACTAAAATAAGGAAAGAGATAAGTAAACGATTCAGGGATTAAATCGATTAAAGAAATGCTGACCATGATACCGGATGCAAAAAATAACGATGACGATATAATGCGATCAGTATTCTTGGTCTTAAAAAAGATTAAAATACTACCTAGTAGAGTCGATAAACCCGCTAGTGAAGTAAGTAAAAACGAAAATGAAAAGTCACTCATATAATCACCAATAAATTATATGAAAAAAAGAAAAGTTAAATACTTTTCTTATAATACTTACAAATATTTTGGAGTTTACAAGTACTGCATTCCGGATTTTTGGCCTTACAATTATAACGACCGAACAAAACCAATTGATGGTGTCTTCTCGCCCAAGTAGCTTTATCAAATTTACGCATCAATTTCTTTTCGATTTGCAATACATCATCATTTTCTTTAGCGAGACGTAACCTTTTAGAAACGCGCGATACGTGAGTGTCGACAGCGATAGCTGGATAATCGAATAAATTGCTCAAAACGACATTCGCCGTCTTTCGACCAGCCCCTGGCAGACTTTCAATATAATTCCTGTCATTAGGAACGCATCCATTTTGCTCTTCTAATAAATGTCTACTGATTTCCTTTACATACTGAGCCTTTCTCGTAAATGTCCCAATCGGTTTAATTATTTCGATAATATCTTCAATACTAGCTTCACTTAAACTTTTTAAATCCGGATACTTTTTAAATAAAACCTCTGTTACTTGATTTACTCTTTTATCAGTTGTCTGAGCACTTAAAACCACAGCAATTAAAAGTTCATAATCCTTATTGTAATTAAGTTCACACTTAGGATTAGGATAAAGCTCATCTAAATATTTTTCTACTTCTTCAACCATACTACTCCTCATCTAACCAATCATAATCGAATACATCAACTTTAGTATCATTCTTTTTTTCACGACGCCTCGTTTGGTACTCTTCGACATCACTTTTGGTTTTAAACCCTTTCTTACCCCATTCATATAATATCTTATCAATGTATTTCAAATTGGTAACTCCACTGAAAATAGCTTCTTTTAAGGCTTGTTCTATAAGCTCAACTGTTATATTGTTCTCCAACCATCCACGAATTATTTCCACTTCAATTGGGGATAAAGTTCTACCGAATTCCTGTTCAATTTTATCAAAAATGGTCTTTTCTTCTTCGTGATTATCACTATTTACAACCTCATCGACCACTAAAACCGAAAGCTTATTATAGAAGTTTTCTAATGATATATACTCTTCCATAACTCCTTTATCATTAGTAATTACCTTTAAATCCATCAAATCATTATTAGTTAAATTCTCGATATATCTCATTAGTTCAGTAGTAGAAATACCTAAATCATTACTCATAGTACTCAAATCAAATAGAATGTTATCACCACAACTAGATAGATACATGAGAAAGATAAAAGTATCAGTATCCAATTTCAATTTATCTTTCAATTTAAATATGTATAGTGGAATATTTATATATTTCGTTTTCAATAGTGATAATAGATTATTATTCATATTTCCCCCTATAGTTGTCTATAACGTACTCTTCTAAATCTTTATAATCATTATCTAGTTTACCACTTAATACTTGGTTAATCAAATCATCGATAATAATTTTTATATGTTTACCGGGATGAGATGATAAAATATCGATTATTTGGTTACCATCAATCTTTAATTCCGTTACTGATTTTATGGGAAGAGATTCATACTTACTAATAATTTCTACTCGAGGAATTCCCTTTATATTACCAGCAATAATATTGACATATAACCCGTATTTAAACAATACTTTACTATCTAAATTATCTAGTTTTTTAACTTCGTGAATGTTCTTTAAAAGTTCTCTTTCCGCCCTTGTAAAAGGATATTTATCAGAAACCTCTAAAGTTGACCAAACACCTACTAAATCATTATCCAAAACGACATTATCGATATTATATATCTCTAAATCTTCATCTAAATCTAATTCTTTAATCCATTTAACACCAATCTCAGCATTACTACTACTAAAGATTTTATCCAACTCATCACGTTTTCGATGGTACGACAAACGTCTCAATTCTTTTTTAGTCTGTTTTATTCCCGCGACTAACTCTTCATCCAAATTAAAATTTAGTATCGTGGCAAATCTAATCGCACGTAAAATTCTTAAAGGATCCTCAACAAATCTAACTATAGGATCACCAATAACTCTAATTATTCTATCTTCGATATCTTTTTTACCACCTAGAAAATCAATTATTTCACCTTTACTATTGATACATAGAGAATTCATAGTAAAATCTCTTCGTTTCAAATCTTCTTCTAAATCATCAATATATTCAATTTTACTAGGTCTTCTATCTTCTTCATAACTGATCTCTTTTCGATAAGTAGTTATCTCAAAACGATAATTCTTAAAATACAGTGTTATAGCACCATACTCTTCATTAGGTAATGTTACGTCGATAAAAATTCTTTTTAAATCGACCGGTTTAGCACTAGTTGTAATATCGATATCAAGACTCTCTATTCCTAAAAGACGATCACGAATAAAACCACCAACAATATAGGCTTCATATCCACAATCTTCAATCATTTTTAAGAGTTTTAAAGCACTTTCAAACATAACATACCTCCATCTCAATTATAACATAAGTACTTTAAAAATATTTTCAATCTATGATTATTATTGTACACTTAACAAATATTTACTCTAATTTATTCATAAAAAAAACAGAATATAAAATTCTGTTTAATTATAATACAAATTTTTATTTATTAACTGCTTCTTTTAATGCAGATCCAGCTTTAAATGTAACAGCCTTTCTTGCAGCGATATGAACAGTTTCACCAGTTTGAGGATTACGTCCTTCTCTTGCTGCTCTCTTAGATACTGCAAAAGTTCCGAAACCAACTAGTGGTACTTTGTCTCCTCCCTTTAATGCTTCTGTGATTGCTGCAAATGTTGCATCAATAGCACGAGTTGAGTCAGCTTTAGTTAATCCAGTTGCTTCAGCAACAGCTTCTACTAATTCTACTTTTTTCATATTATTACCTCCGTATTTTTTTATATTAAGCACATTATGCTTACATATACAATTTATCATTTTTTAAGCCTAAAAGCAATAATTTTAAAGCATTTTACAAGTTTTTTTACTATTTATATTTGAGTTTTACATTTTTATTTTCTATAACAAAAATGCAGATACTTTTCATATCTACATTTATCTAGTAAAGTTAATTATAAAACTATTGCTATCATATTATTAGATCCTTTATTAACGATCTTAGTCAAGATGTTTTGTAATTTAAATCTGATGTTATCAGGCATTAAACTAATTTTAGATTGAATTCCTTCTTGAACTATAACATCTAAACTTCTTCCAAAGATTTCACTCTTCCAAATATTGGATGGATCTGTTTCATAATCTCGCATTAAGTAATTGATCAGTTCTTTACTCTGTAGTTCACTACCGATTATCGGTTCAAATGTACTATTTACATCTACTCTAATCATGTGAATAGATGGAGCAACTGCCTTCAATCTTACCCCATATCTACTACCCTGTTTCGTGATTTCTGGCGTATCTAGTTTCATATCATCAAGAGTTGGGGACGCAACACCGTAACCGGTTGTCTTAACCATTTTAAGTGCATACTTTATTTGATCATACTCTTTTTTAGCTTCATTATATTCTTGGAAAAGCGATAATAATTCAGCTTTAGAATTGACATCAATTTTAATAATATCAGTTAAGACATCATTATACAGACTACTAGGTGCCTCAAGAGAAACAGTCACAATACCAGTTGCAGGATCTACCTCTGAAAGATATGCCTTTTCGATGTTTTCATTATCCAAAAAGTGTTTAGTAATATTTTCGATATCGCGAAGTTTATCTACTTCAACAACACTTTCGCGAATACTTTCAATATAACTCTGTTTAACTGGATGTTTACTGTTCAAAATAGCAATCCACTCAGGCATATTGACTTTGACTTCAAGAATTGGGAATTCATACAATGCTTCACGCAAGATATTGTAAATTTCTCTTTCCGAAATAGTCTCAATACTTATAGGAATTACTGGTACATTATGTTCTTCTTTCAAACTTTCAGCAAGACGTTCTGTCTCTGGTAAAGTAGGATGAGTAGAATTCAAAAGAACGATAAATGGTTTACCTATTTCCTTTAACTCAGTAATGACACGGTTTTCAGCATCTAGGTAATCACTACGATTAAATTCTCCAATCGAACCATCAGTAGTTACAACAATTCCTATCGTTGAATGTTCACGAATAACTTTTTCAGTTCCCATTTCAGCGGCTTCAACAAATGGAATTTCGCCATCGACCCATGGGCATTTTACCATTCGTGGTCCATTTTCATCTTCCGCCCCTTTAACGTTATCTATTAAGTATCCAACACAATCGATTAAGCGAATATTACAACTGAAATCATCAATATCTATTTTAGCTGCATTATTGGGAACAAATTTAGGTTCGATTGTCATGATTGTCTTACCACTTGAACTTTGAGGAATTTCATCTAAAGTTCGCTTCTTTTCATACTCATCCTCGATATTGGGAACAACTAAATTTTCGATAAATTTTTTAATAAAAGTAGATTTACCTGTTCTTACTCCTCCAACTACTCCTAAATAAATATCGCCACCTGTACGTAGAGCAATATTCTTTATTATTTCCTTTTTATCCATATCAACACTCTCTCTTTTTTCATATTTCATTTAAATATATGAATAAAATTGGAGAAAAGAACAAAAAATAAGCAAGTTATCATTGCTTATTCTTAGATTTCTTTTTACGTTTATTTTTAACTACTGCTTTTAAAATATAACGATATACTACTTCATCTGTTATAATTATAAACCAAGACTCTTTATCTTTCTTAACTTCTAAGTAGTTAATTGGAAGTTTCAATTCATCATGAACGTTTAACAGATCATCAATATCTTTAACATCGACAACCTCTTCTTTATTAAGATTTATTTTAGTATCTACTTTAACCATTACATCATCGATTTCACGTTTAATTCTACGTAACTTATGATTGTATTCATCTTGAGCTGATAAACTGTATAGTGCTTGATATGAAGTAATCATAAGTGGTGTAACTGTTACGATGATGAAAATAGCGATACCAAACAAAACGACATTGAAGTTTTCATCAGTTTCAGTATGAGTAACAATTCTTTTATTATCGTCATCACTTACTTCTTTTTTAATCGAAATTACATCTTTAGCAAGAGGAATAGATAAGTTGAGAACTTCACTTTCTTTAAAATCTTTTTCACCTATTAAAGCCTCACCATCAGTATTGATATACATCTTAACATCTAAAACGATATCGGCCTCATCTTCAATTGTATTTAAAAAATTCTTAGCTAAATCATTATAAGTTTCATAATCGATTGTTACTTTATCTTTAATGTTAATATCAGTTCCATCTTCGATCTCAATTACCTTTTCGGGTTTTAAAACATAATCTTTACTCCAGATAACTTCACTAGTGTCATCTTTAGAATCGTTGTACGTAGCTTTTATAGTTGCAACAGTAGTATAAGTAGTCTTACTTTTAAAGAAATCCGTAGCAACTAAATCGTAATCGTAATCGATATAAATTCTATCGATTAAATTAGCCACATATTTTTTACCAGTTTTAGAGGTACTATCAAAAAAAGCATTATCTTTTAAATCTACTTTATAATCGACATCTTTTGATTCTTTATAAGTTATAGTATTAACAGTTGCTACTCTCTTTAAAGTAAAACAATCTATCAAAATCCAAACAGCAAGTAAAACGAATAAAGTTGATAAAAGCGCTAAAACTATACGACAACTCTTTTTAGAATTATTATCTAAAACAAAATAACTTTTCATAATTCCACCCCTTTGGTGTTACGATTATTCTTCTATAAATATTATAGTATATTTATTTCTTTTTTCCAAGACAAAAAAAGATAGTTTAACTATCTCCTTTACTATTTTTGGTCATAATCTAAAGTTACTATTAATGTATCATTGAAATTAGTACGCGCTTGTTCTTCATCTAGTAAAACTTTAACTGTAAATGATACCTTTTCTCCAGGTTTTAAGACATCGCCCACACTAATTCCACTTATTTCATAAGTTACAGCATTATATTTTTCAGTTAATTCATCCATATTGTGCCAAATACTTCGCAATTCAGCATCGATATTACCGTTATTCTCCACTACTATACTGTAAGTGATACTATCACCAGGTAAGGCAAGAGTTGTATTCATACTGACAGTTGTAGCATCTGTTTCAACACCATTGCTAGTTGCTGTCCCACTTGTTGCTAAGACACTAGCATCGGCAATATCAACATCCCAAACAGGATTTGCTAACGAAGTAGAAAGATTCTGGCTAGAATTCTCCGTTATTAAAGCATATGTAATTGAAGCTGTTAACATTAAAGCGGCTAAAATTAACATCCAGCTATTACTTTTCTTTTTATTCTCCATTTCCATATCCTCCTATATTAATAATTTTAATATATAAGATAGGGATTGTCAAACTCGTATTAATTTTTTTTAATTGGATTTTGTTTGATCTTCAACATACTTATTTAAATCTTTAGGAACTTTATCATTTACTACTGCTTCAACTATTTTTTTCTTCTTTTCCTCTGATACTTCTTTACCAGTCAAAGTACTGATTTCACCGATTAAATCACGGATAACTTTTTCATCTTTCATATCAGAATTTTGAATTTTCGAAGCTAGAGACATAATCGTATTTTTATCAACTTTAGTCTTATTCTCTACTTTTTTAAAGAAAGAATCTCCAAACATAAAAAACCTCCTACATAATTATATGTAAGAGATCTCTTTTAGTTCATTATTCATTCCTATTTTTAAACTGAATGACAATTGGAGTTCCTTCTAACTCAAAATTTTCACGTATTTTATTTTCTAAATATCTTTCATATGAGAAATGAACAAGCCCTTTATTATTTACATGGAAAGTAAATTTCGGTGGCTTCACTCCCGATTGATTGACATAATATATTTTTAATCTGCGTCCCTTATATGAAGGTGGAATATTTAAAAGATAAGCATCATTTATTACCTCGTTTAAAGCACTAGTTTGGATTCTTCTCTCGATGTTTTCACTAACTTTAACTATCTCAGGCATAATTAGATGAACATTCTTTTTAGTAAGAGCACTACAAAAGATAACTGGAACATAACTTAAAAACTGAAATTCAGCACGAATTAGTTTTAAATATTCTTTAATACTTTTATCTTTAACCGTATCCCATTTATTGACGACGATAATTAAACCTTTTCCTTTTTCTAAGACGTAACCTGCAATGTGTTTATCATGTTCAATTATTCCTTCTTCAGCATTGATTACTAGAAGACATATATCACTTCTGTCAATAGCACGCATACTTCTCAATAAACTGTATTTTTCGATTGATTCATAAATTTTTCCTTTTTTTCTAATACCAGCGGTATCGATAACGACAAATTCCTCTTTATTAAAAGTAAGGGTGGTATCAACCGCATCACGAGTAGTACCAGCGATATTACTAACGATTACTCTATCTTCATTTAAAAGAGCATTTATTAGACTACTCTTACCTACGTTTGGTCGTCCGACCACTGAAAATTTTAAACGGTTATCATCCTTAAATTCTTTCTTATCAAAGTTTTTGACAATCGCATCTAAAAGATCGACTATACCACTACCATGTTCACCACTTATAGGAATGATCTCTTCAAATCCCAATTCATAAAAATCATATTTGTGGTGCTCGTATTTACTACTATCGGTTTTATTAACAGCAACGATTACTTTTTTCTTACTCTTTCTTAACATATCTCTTACTAGATAGTCATTGCTATTAAGCCCTTCTTTACCATCGACTACAAAGACAACTACATCACTTTCATCAATGGCAATCTCAGCTTGAACTTTAATAATATCGTTAAAGTGTTCACCCGATGCATCTATTCCACCAGTATCAATTAGGTTGAAATGATAATCGCCAAAATGGACTTCACTATAAATTCGATCACGCGTAACTCCCGGTGTATCTTCAATAATCGATATTTTCTTTCCAACTAATTTATTGAAAATAGTACTTTTTCCAACATTAGGAGATCCTACTAAACTGACAGTTGGCAACTTCATTTCACTCACCTCTTTTACTATTATAACAAATTATTTATTACCTAAACAATTACTTGTTGTATTCTACACCTTCTTTTTACACTTGTCAATTAACTTTATCGCAGTCGACATCACGATAGATAACCTTAGCATATTCGATTAATTTTAAAATGTCATAACTGTTCAAATTACTAGTTTTGATATAAATATTATCATCGTTAATGTATAAATTGTAATTATCGATAAACTCTAAATCTTTAAACTGTAAATAAAAATCTTTGATATCAATCGAAATCTTTAAATCGATCGAACTGGATAGATTACCGTAATCATCTAATTGAACAAGTTCTATAAACATACCAATTTTTTCATCGTAATAGATATCGACTTGATAATATCCTGCTAAAGTTATTTTATATATCTTCATGATTTTAACAAACAATTTTTTTAAGAAAGTTCTAATACTCTTTTCATCTAAAATATCAAAATCATCTATTAATAAATTATTCAAAAATATTAAATATTTATTTTCTTCTAACTCTTCTAACTTCACTTTCACCACCTATGGTATAGTATGTCGTTGAAATAAAAAAAGAGACTAAATAGTCTCAATAGTTAAACTGTCTATTTTCTTTAGTATTTCTTCACGTCCAAGCTTTGTAATACTTGAAAATAGTATGATATCATCTTGTACTACTATATCTAGAGTATCTTTGATCATTTTTAGATTTTTATCTTTTTTACTAGCTCCAACTTTATCAGCTTTAGTTGCAACGATTGTAACTGGGATGTTGTAGTATTTTAGAAAGTTATACATCAAAAGATCATCTTCAGTTGGCTTATGTCTAAAATCGATTAAAAGAAAGACTCTCTTTAATTCTTCTCTTTTAGATAGATATTCTTCAATCATCATTCCGAATTTTCGTTGTTGATCTTTATTAACTGAAGCATAACCATAACCAGGTACATCAACTAAATAGAACTCTTCGTTTACTAAATAGAAATTAATCGTTTGCGTTTTACCAGGTCGTGAAGAAGTTCTAGCGATATTTTTTCTGTTGACAAGTGAATTTATAAAACTACTCTTTCCAACATTACTTCTTCCTATCATCATGAATTCTGGTAAGTCATTAGTTGGGTATTGACTGCGACGAACAGCCATGATATCTAAATCGACACTATTAATTTTCATTATCTCACCTCATCTTTTTGATAATCGCGACAGGCCTTCTCTAAATCTTTAATCAGTGCTTCTACCTCTTCCATCGTTTTTACTCTAGCACCACTGGCAAATTGATGGCCACCACCATTATATTTTTCTGCTATTTTATTGATAATTGGACCACGTGAACGAATGTTGAATTTGTATAATTTATTTTTAACATCTTCAGAAATAGTAGTCCAAACGATAACTTCATCAATATTATTAAAGTTATTGACCATATTACCAGCTGATCCGACATCAACTTTAAATTCTTGTAAAATTTTATCGGTAAGTATTATCGAAGCACAACCATATTTTGTCACTTTCATATTTTGAGCTATATAACCCTGGAGTCTTATTTCTGAAAGTGGTCTAGCATAGAGATTGCTATATAGTGGTGTTGTATCAAACTCATATTTTTTTAACAATTCACTTATTAATTTATGAGTCTTATAACTAGTTGAATATAAGAAGCGATTGGAATCAGAAACGATTCCTAAGAACAACGTTTTAGCGATTTCATCATCCATTAATAAATCAGTATGATTTATAAGTTCTAAAACTATCTCTGAAGCACTTGAGGCATTGCTATCGATCAATTCAATATCACAGAATTTCTCGATAAAGGGATGATGATCGATCTTTATTTTATAAGAGAATTCATCAATATTACGATAATCTACTCGTCGGCGATCCGGAGTGTCAGTAACTATCAATAGAGCATCATCCAACTCTTCCAGTTTATCTAATTTAGGAAAATAGGAAAACCTAGTCGATGTTGCTCCAACAGCTAAAACCTTCTTTTTAGGAAAGGTCTTACGGATAGAATCGCGAAGTCCAATTTGACTGCCTAAAGCATCGGGATCTGCACCGATATGTCGAACTATGACGATGTTATCGTATTTTTTTATTTGTTCAAAAATCTCTTTATACATTTATATCTTCCTATCTATTTTATTAATTCAACTGTATCCATAGCAATCATTAATTCTTCATCAGTTGGAATAACCCAACATTCAATTTTGGAATCTTTACTAGAAATTTTCTTTTCTTCACGATTAGTGTTATTAGCTTCAATATCAGCAATAACTCCAAGAGCAGCTAAACTTTCCATAATCTTTAATCTAATTAAATTATTGTTTTCCCCAATTCCTGCTGCAAAAGCGATGACATCACATCCACCTAATTCGACATAATATTGAGCAATATACTTAACGACACTCTTGACGAACATATCTACTGCCAAACTACATTTCTCATTACCATCGGCCATTGCTTCTAAAACATCTCTCGTATCATTACTTATCTCACTGATACCTAAGAATCCTGACTTTTTATTTAAGTCGTCAATTACTTCACCAGCACTCTTACCATATTTCTCCATTACATATGGTATGATTGAAGGATCGATATCACCACTACGCGATCCCATCATAATACCAGCAAGTGGTGTAAATCCCATCGATGTATCAATACATTTACCATCTTTAATCGCCGTAACACTACCACCATTACCTAAATGACAAGAAATGATTCGTAAATTATCTTTTTCTTTTATCTCACTTATTCTTTTAGCTATGTAACAATGACTAGTTCCGTGGAAACCATACTTTCTAACATTGTATTCTTCATACCACTTAATAGGTACTGGATAAAGATAATCTTTCTTCTCCATCGTCTGATGAAAGGCTGTATCAAAAACAGCAACCATTGGTGTGTTGGGAAGTGCTTCTTTAAAAGCTTTAATCCCCAAAACGTTAGCTGGATTGTGAAGTGGTGCTAAATCAGAAAATTTAATGATATCTTCTAGCACTTTATCAGTAATCACAACCGATTTACTATAGACATCAGAACCGTGAACAACACGATGACCAATTCCATCGATCTCTTCTAGTGAAGTAATTATCTTTAATTCCGTTATCTTTTCCATAAGAATCTTAACGGCACTATAGTGATCAGTTAATTCTTCTTCTTGTCTTATTTTAAAATCTTTATTTTTTAAAGTGTAATTTGAACCCTCTATCCCGATACGTTCAAATACACCGGAAAGTAACACTTCTTTATTATCCATATCGATAAGTGAAAACTTTAATGAACTGCTTCCGGCATTAATCGCCATTATTTTCATAATATCCCTCTTTCTATCAAAGATATTATACTATATATTTAGCCAAATTCAAAGTTTTTGTCAAAGTAAAAAATTAGTAGATAACTCTACTAATTTTTATATCAAAACTTTAATTACTTATTGTAGTTGTAAGAACCACCTAATTGATTCATTCCGTTTTGAACTAAACGTCTAGTGATTTCACCACCAACACGTCCATTAGCACGGCTAGTTGCATCTGGTCCTAAATTAACACCAAATTCATTAGCTATTTCATATTTCATTTTATCGATAGCTTGTTTAGCACCAGGAACGTGCATTTTCATTGAATCTTTACTGTTGTTCATAGTTTTCACCTCCTACACTACTATGGTGCGAAGATGAAGCTAAATAATACTTGGTAATTTATTCCTTTTTTTATAATAAATCAGAAAACTCTTCGTCTTTTTGATCATCGATAACCAAAGTTTGGTGCTCCAAAACGATTTTATTGATCATATCTTGCCAAGGAAAGTTCTCTTCAAATTTTTCACACATCGCAAGTGATGGATTAATCACTGGATGTTTAGGTACAAATATCGTACAACAATCCTCAAATGGTAAAATACTAGTTTCATAAGTATCAATCTTTTTAGCAATATCGATTATCTCTAATTTATCAAGACAAGCAACTGGTCTAATAACTGGCATATTGGTAACATTATTGATAACTGACATACTAGTCAACGTCTGACTAGCAACTTGACCAATCGATTCACCATTGATAATTATGGGACATTTATTCTCTTTAGCTAATCTTTCAGTTATACGATACATCATACGACGCATAATAGTAATACAATATTCTGGTTCAACATTTTTATAAATCGCTTCTTGCAAATCAGTAAAAGGAATGATGTGTAAATGTATTTTATCAGTGTATTTAGAAAGTTTTTTACTTAAAGTTATAACTTTTTCACGGGCTTCAATACTAGTATGTGGAATTGCTTCAAAATAAATACAATCAATTTTTACGCCACGTTTCAAAGTTAGATATGCCGCTACTGGTGAATCGATACCACCACTGAGCATAACCATACCACGACCTAAAGTTCCATTGGGATATCCACCTAATCCCTTAAATGCATCAGTATAAATAAAAGTATACTTATGTCTTATTTCAACATTAAAAATTATCTCAGGATGATGGACATCAACTTTTATATCAGCAATGTTTTTTAAAATTATTCCCCCTAATTGTCTTGCAAATTCAATACTTTGGACGGGAAATGATTTATCACTACGCTTACACTCAACTTTGAAAGTTTTAAATTTTTCTCTTTTAGCTATTTCCAAAATTTCTTTTTTAATACCCTCTAAATCGGTATCTATTTTAGTTGCTACTAAATATTCGTGAATTCCAAAAATGTTATTTATTTTTTTTAATATTTGATCTAAATCTTCTTCTTTAAACTCAATATACATACGTGAGTTATCTTTAGAGATATCAGTAGAAATATTGCCTAATTTATTTATGATGTTATGGTACAGTGTATTGACGAAGAAACCACGATTACCTTTCTTGGTAGTAAGTTCTCCGTACTTAATCATTATAACTTTTTCCATAAATTCACTTCTTTCTAAAAATAATTCCAATTTATGATATCAAAAAAGAAGAATAAGCACAAGATACTTATTACTTTTAAATTGTAGAACACTGACTTAATAAGTCATTGTTTTTTTTGTTAGTTTTTATATAATTTTCTTATGAGGTGAGATTATGAATCAAGAGAAAATGGGCAAATTTATTGCGGAACTTCGTATGGAACAAGGTTATACCCAAAAGGAAATTGGTGATAAATTAGGTATAACTGATAATTCTGTATCAAAATGGGAAAGAGGAATAAATGCACCTGATATATGTTATTTAAAAGAGTTGGCAGAGATTTTTCATGTTACTGTTCAAGAAATATTAAATGGTGAGAGAAATTTTAAGAAGAAAGAAATAGATAAAGAACATCACAGTAAAATTTTAGAAGTTAAGAATTTGTCTAAATCTTTTGGTAAGAGAAAAGTATTAAAAAATATTACATTTGATATTTATGAAGGAGACATCGTCGGTTTAATCGGACCTAATGGTGCTGGTAAAACAACGCTTATTAAAACTATCTTAAGTCTTTATAAAAAAGATACTGGTAGTGTTAAAATATGTGGTTATGATAATAAAAAAGATTTAGAAAAGGCTCTTTCTAAAACGGGATCAATTATTGAAAATCCTGATTTATATCAAAATATTAGTGGGAGAAAGAATCTAAAGATAACAGCTCTTATCAATGATATAAAAGATAAAGAATACATTGAGAAAATGATTAAATTTGTCAAACTTGAAGATCGTATTGACGATAAAGTAAAGAAGTATTCATTAGGTATGAAACAACGTTTAGGACTTGCAAATGCCCTTATCAAAAGACCAAAACTTTTAATATTAGATGAACCAACAAACGGTTTAGATCCCTTAGGAATAAAAGAATTAAGAGGCATTTTAAGAAAGATTTCCCGTGAAGAAAACATTAGTATTTTGATTAGTAGTCATATTTTATCGGAAGTTGAAAATATATGTGATCGTATTCTCATAATTGATGAAGGCAAAGTGAATAGTGAATTTGGCATTGAAGAAGTTAAATATAAAAATATCAGTTTAGAAGATGAATATTTTGCTAAAATGAAGAAGGATGAATAATAGGTGCATTATGAAGATATTTAATTTAATTAGAAGTGAATTTATAAAGAACTATAGTATTAAAAGATTATTATTAATAGTATTAGTAATGGCTATATCGGTAGTAGTCTTAAGTGAAGGATTTCTATTTTTAGACGGCAGGCCATATTATGGGCCAGATAAAGATAGAATAGAAGCAATAAATAATGACTATCAACAATTATTGGCCAAGGAAAAAAAGAACATTGATGATGAATTTGAACTATATTATTATAAAGTTGAACTTGAAATTGATAAATATATCTATAAAAATAAAATAGAACAAGATTGGCGTGAAGAATTAATAAATACTATTTTTGATAAATTAATGGAAAATAAAATTATTAAGATATATCGTGAGCATCCTGAACAAATAAATTTAAATGTTGTATGTAATTCATCTAGTATTAGTGATTTTGATGACAGGAGTATTTATTCTAGTTCAAAGTTCTTATGTGAAAGTGATGATATTGATACGCTTGAAAAAGAAAATAATAAAATTATTGAGGATTATAAGAAACTTTTAGAAGAGAATAAATATTATTTGTATCTAGTTCATGAGGAAATTAATAATTTACATAACTCAGTAAAAAAAGAACTCGCTCAAGTAATAATTGATGAAAAAGTAGAAGATGCCAATGATTTTAGAGTATTGAACTATCTTCAATATTCGGAGCCAAGAAAGTGTGATTCGTTGGATAATACAATGGTTACCTTTGAGACGGAAGAACAAAAGGAAGAATACATCAATGATTGTTTTAAAATTGAAAAAAATGATAAAATTAAAGAAAAGAGTGCCATAATTCTTTATAGTAGTAAGCATAATATTCCGCATGATATATCTTATACAGAGTGGCGTGGACCAAATCATCGTAATACTTATACAACTAGTAAGCATTTGACTAATAAAGTCTTTCATCTATCGCTTGTCGTTATCATTTTAGTTGCGATTACTAGTAGTGGTATTATTAGTGGCGAACACAATAAAGGAACGATTAAGAACTTGATTTCTTCACCTGTTAAAAGATGGAAAATATTACTTAGTAAGTTCATATATTTGATTTTACACATGTATATCATTTGGTTAATTGGTCTAGTCATAATGTATTTTTATGCCGGCTTTAGATTAGGATTTAATGATTTATTATTACCAAAACTTGTCTATACTGGTAGTAAGGTTATTGAAGTAAATTATTTCTTATATTTATTAATTCAGATGTTTGTTTCAAGTATTCCAGTCATTGCTTGTTTGAGTATTCTATTGTTTTTATCAACAGTTACTCTAAATACTGCTGTTACATCATCTATTACAAGTATTTTAGGAATCATGCCACCAATTTTTTTCTATATCTGTTCTAATTTTAAAATAAAAAGTTTAATCTATTTACCATTTATGTATTTCGATTGTGGACTTATTTATGATGCAGAAGAGTGGTACATACGAATCGTTGATCAATTTGGCCTTTCCCTTGAAGGCGGTATCATTATATCTCTAATTACCATCGTCGTTTTATATACTATTACAAATATTATTTATTTAAAAAAGGACATTAAAAATTAAAAAAGTAGTTAACTACTTTTCTCAGAATGTAGACAAACCTCTAGATTTTTCTAGAGGTTTTCTTATAGAAAAATTTTTTAATATTTTGAAGTAAAAATTTCGATATGTTTTAGATATTTTATTAATTTGTGAGTTTTTTCATTCCTTATTGATATTATTTTCGTATTTTTGGTAGCACAAATAAGCCATGTATAATTTTGTTTATTTTTATTTATACTTTAATTATATCAAGAAAACAATAAAAAGTAAGGTTTGTAAGCTTTAATTTTTGGATAACATAAAGCAACCTTACAAATACGTTATACTACATATTTTTATAAAAGAAAAGACCATTAACTTTGTCAACGGTCTGAAGAATAAGTACAAGATACTTATTCCTCTTTTATTTCTACTAAAGAAATTTTATTATCTTCTTCGACTAGGATTAATGTCGCTTTTGTCTGATAACCTAAATCTTTTTCATAACTCCAGCTTATAGATACTTTATAAGCATCAACTGATTGATTATTCATATTGAAAATCGTTTTCTCAACTTGAACATCTTCAATTTTCTTAACAACTGGCAAACTTTGTTTACGATCACTATAAACATCTGCTTTAACATACTTATAAATTGTATCTTGAGCTTTTTCTTTAAAGTTATCTAACATTGTCGAATGAACGAATTCTACTCCACCGATATCATGATTAGTAACTTTATTATCTAAATTGTAGAAATCAGCAACAAACATCTCTCCTACCAATTCAGCATACTTTTCTTTATCTAACTCTTTATCTTCTAGTACTTTTTTTAATTCACCATATAACTCTTTATAAAGTTTAGTACTGTTGTTATAAAGCTTATAATCATAACCTTTAATACTATCTACTTGTTCGTTTTTTACTACTTTTTTACCTTTATTATTATACATGAAATAACAAGTTGCTGCCCCTACTAGTAAAATTAAAATTGTAATTATAACTATCGATTTTTTCTTCATTCTTACTTAGCTCCTTCGACAATTTCACTTTCATTAGTATTACGCCTTGTTTCATTAGTATTATCAAGTAGATTATAGACAATTATTGAATTTGAGACATTGAGTAATTTTTCTGCATATTCATTTTTTTCGGCTATGTAATCTTCTGGTAAAACTGTTTTCTCTTTTAACATGAATTGCTCTTCTTTTTGGGCGTTGTAATAAACTTTATCAGTTAACCAGTTACCAGTTGGGAAGACAACAATATTATCTTTTAAATTATTAAAGATATCTTGTCCTAAAGCATATTCGTTTTTAAAACCAAACATGTTTCCTAAAGTAGGAAGAACATCATACATTCCCATTACTGAAGTTACTTCACGTTTATATTTCTTATCTTTTGAATAGATGATTAATGGAACTTTACGATTTAATTCGTATTGATAACTTCCGAATTCGATGTATCCCTCGTCATCCTCATCTTTTATACCATCGATTTTATAATCGTAATTGTACATTTTTATATAATCGTCTTTAGGAAGTCTAGCATCGTGGTCACCATAGATAACGATAACCGTATCATCGAGAATACCACGCTCATCCAAATCGTTGATAAACTCTCCTAGGGCTTCATCAGCATAATGAACTGATTTCAAATATCTACCCAATTTAGTACCATCTAAGTAAGGATAACTTACTTCTTTAGTTTCACCATCTACTTCTTCTTTAACTTTCATCGTTAAATCTAAAACTGTATTACTGTATTCATCGACATCGTAGAAAGGTGTATGGTTAGTAAGCATAATGGCTGTACCATAAAACTTATCGTGATCTTTCTTTATTTGTTCTATCTTCTCAGCTGATTGTTTAAAGAATGACTTATCAGATATACCCAAACCAATTTGCTCACTCACATCGTAATCAGTCTTTGAATAGAAATGATCATAACCTAGTGTATTGTACATCGTACGTCTATTCCAATAATCAGCACTATTACCATGCATTGCAAAAGTGTAATATCCCTGTTCTTTTAACAGTTTTTGCATCGTTACATAAGTTCTGTCGAAATAACTTACGAAAGCAGTACCAGTATTACTTGGCATAAGTGAAGTCGAATAAGTAAATTCACTATCACTACTTGTCCCAATACTAACTTGGGAATAGAAATTACTGAAGTAAAGACTGTCTCTTACTAATTTATTTAAGTTTGGAGTTACTTCAACACCATTAATCTCTAGATTGATTACAAAAGTTTGTAAGCTTTCAGCATGAATAGTAATAATATTTTTATCTTTATATATATTGGTATATTTATTAGTCTTAGCGTCCTTTCGGGCATCAAAATATTCGTTAAAGTTTCTCAAAGCTTCATCATAACCAAATAGTGATGTAAGTTTTGGCTCAATACTTTTAATTAAATCATTGACGTGGTAGACATAAATTCCGTATTTAGCTACTACATACTCACGATTCCACTGTTTAGCTATTCTACTCCAGTCCGTAGCGTTTAATGTCGAACAAAATATTAGAAAACAGATAGCGCCAAATCCAACAGTTGTAAATGCTTTTTTTGGTTCTTTAATCAAAGCTTCTTTAGTAACAAAATACTTTTTCTTTTTCAAACGATAATAAATAAATAATAAAGCTAAAGGAAATATTAAATAAGTAAAATCTTTTAGCTGAACAACACTATCAGTTACAGCATCAGTTACACCCGTTATCTGTTTAGCAGTCGATAATAAAGAAATTGAGGCATATGATGTATAAAATGTATAATACGAAGAGTTAATCATACATATCAAGGTAAAGATAATGGTTAATCCAAACCAATAGATTATTCTATTTTTATGTTTAAAAAAGTATCCCAGTCCTCCAACTGCCGATACAAAAGCTAAATCGGCAAGTAGAGGTTGAAAGGCAATTATATTCTGCACACCACCCATAGTTAAATATCTAAGTAATAGTGCATTTAAGACATTTATTATTACAAAAAAGACAAAAAACAAATTTGTTTCAATGTAGAGTTTGATATCGTAAATGACATCTCGAAAAGCTTCCATCGGATTCTTTTTTACATAATTAATGTAGTTCAGAAATTTATTTTTTATACTTTTTTTATTAGAAAATTTCTTTCTCATAGACACCTCGCGTATAAATTATAACACTTATATTTCTATTTTTCAATTTGTTGATTCTTTACAATATCCTCGCTCCTAGAAGCATTCAAAGCCATTCCTAAAACAAAGAAATAAGCAAGGAAATACAACCACCACATCAAAACGATAAGGTTAGAAATTCCGCCATATATACTGAAACTCCCAAACTTTTCAATATACCAAGAATATATCTGAGTAAATATTATCCACGAAACAGTTGTAAACAAAGCTCCGTAGTTGACACTATTGCTCTTAATTCGCGTATCGGGAGCACTAAAATACAATAATTTGATCGTAAAGAACATAAATATGAACGATAATGGGAATTTTAAGATGTGATAAATTGTCCAAATTTGACTATAGATCTTATAAGGAACTCCAATTTTTATAAAGGTATTAATAATAAAACTACCAAACACCGGTACTACTAAAACGAATGTCAATAGAAAGATCAAAACAATCATCATCATAATAGCTTTTAAACGTTGTTTGTAATACTTATTACCTTTAATATTATAAATATTATTAGAGGTTAAAATCATCGACTGTGTACCATTTGATGCTAGGAATAGAGCTGATATGAAAAAGATAATAGTACTAGCGTCAATTCCCTTAGAACTAGTAATACTAGAAATGATACTGTTAATCTCTTTTGGTAATGAACTAAGTAAATCATCCCAAAACCCCATTGACAAATGAAAGGATGCAGCAATACTACCTACTAAGGCCATCAAAGGAATCATAGTAAGAATAAAGAAAAAAGCCAGTTGACCTGGCAATACTTTCATTTCTGGTCTTTGAATATTTTTTATAAGACGTTTTTTAAAAGTTGTTATTCTTCTTCCCATACAAATACCTACTTCTACTTATAATCTTCCTTATCAGTACGCATCTCTAATGTTGCTTCATTAATGGCATCATCAATTGTCTTGATATCATCTAAAATCATACTATAACCAATCGCTGCACCAAAACCATATGGCAATCCTTTAAATTCTTTAGTAAGTTTCTTAGTATACGTCTCCATCTGATTTTCACTATAACCTACTAAATAGATCAAGAATTCATTACCATCAGTTCTTATTATTTCAGAATTTTCTAATTGAGTCGAAACAAGCATAGAAGCTGCTTTAACAATAAGATTATCTCCTGCTTCATGACCATAATTATCATTTACATACTTAACATTATTTAAATCGATCATAACAATTGCTTGTGGATATTTTTTACTGTGATTCCATGCTTCAATATTTAAATTTAAATAATTTCTGTTTTTAAGAGAAGTAAGCATATCAGTATATTTTCTTCTCTCTTCTTTCTTAACTCTCTTAATAGTACGTTTTCTCTTATATAAAACATACATAAGAACTAGAATGATTAGTGGTACAAAAATAATTGCTAAGATGATTATATATAATTGTTCAAAAGTTGTATCTTGTAAAATATTAGTATTTAAACTATTCAATCCATTATTACGATAACGGTAATAAGAATTAGTATTGATTACATAGTTAAATAGATTATAGAAAACTTCTTCACTATCTTTAACCATAAATCCATAGTCTTTAGTCATAATTGCTGAATACAAAACTTCATATTTTTTAAACTTTGAACTGCGATAAGCATTATAAACTTCTTTATCAACAATTAATAGATTACTACCACTATTTTTTAGCATATCTCTATAACTATCGAATTCGATAATATTAGATTTACTGTTCTCTTTAAAGTAATTGAACAGAGCAGTATTAGATATCATACTGACATTCTTATTTTTTAATCCCTCAAATGAATTGATGACATAAGAATCTGCAACTTTACCAACAACGACATATTCTTCGACGATTGGTGTAGTCACTAACTTATAGTTTTTATTTTCATAGTCGTAATAATTGAAATATATATCGACTTTACCAGCATCAATTGCTTTCTTCAAATCGGCAAAATTGTCGTATTTAACATATTTAAAATCGATACCAGTCAATCTTTCAATACGATCGATATAAGCAGCACTAATTCCTGATAAAGACTTCTTGTTTCTCACTTCATATGGATTATTTTCAACATATCCATAAGTATAAGTTTTAGCAAGTAAATCAGTTTTAGTCTTATCACTTATATTATTGGCATCAACATAATAATTTAATAATACTTCGTTATATTTTTCTAAATAGTCATTAGTTTTCCAGTTGTTAAATATCTTCGTCATAATACTATTTAGACGTTTATTAGAATCACTAAGTGTAAAGACAATCTTTTTATTCATGTCAGAAAGAGTGTAATTAATGATGTAATTTTTATTACCAATAGTCTTGTCCAAATACATCGTATTAGGTATAACGACCATATTTACTTCCTGTTTATCAAGTGAAGCAAACAGCTTATCGACATCGTCATAGGCTTTAAATGTCACATTAGAGCTAGTTCGAAGATAGTAACTAATCTCTGCGACATCATTACTAAAAACCCCAAGGGTAAGATTGTCAAATTCATCGACACGATTTATCTTATGATATTCACGACCGACAACAACATATGGGTCTTCCCCGACGAATAAATCGTTATCACCTAACTTTTCATCACTATTCAATATGCGAAAGCGATAACCCTTTGACGCTGTCTCATTATTTTTTAAATACGGAACGTTATTGAACTCTAGTCCAGTTGCTTTCGTAACTTTAGTTAAAAAGCTCTGAACTAACCCATCCTCGCCACTATAAAGTGGATAATCCGATACTGTCTCTATATCTACTAAAGTATCGACATTTTCCTGTATCCATCTCTTTTCAGTAACGGTAAGTGAATTGTTATCTTCACTATTGTAGTAATAATAAAGTCCAAAAAATACTAGTACAGCAATGACGATAGGAATTACAATAAATCTCTTTTTCAATTTCATAATATCACCTATCTATCCTTACTCCAAGAAATACTAGATTTAGAGCTATGCTTATGACCATCAATTGGGAAACTCTTATCAGAATCATTAGCTTTGATCAAATAAACTTCGATATCATAATTAGATTTTTGTTCGTCGTCAAAATACTCTAAAGTTTTATTACCAATCTTTTTAGCATCTTTAACACTACAATCATTAACAACAGTAATCGTAATCTTAATGATCTTACCAGTCAATTCATATTTAACATCACTTACATTTTTATCATCTTTTAAACCATTAGTAAGGTTATTGACATTAGTCTGAGTTATCTCAATCGTTTTAATATTATCTAGTCTATTACCATAAACCGGGTTTCCACTATTAGCAAAAAATGAATCACTTATAAATGCTAAAACGAATACACCAATAGTAAATAAAACGATAACTATAGTTGTAAAAACATTATTTTTTATCCAATTCACATTTATCACTCCTATTATTAATAATTATACAATATATTAAGCAATAATCAAAACATAAATTATTATTTATCTAACTCTTCTATTAATAGTTTATTTACTATTTCTGGAGATAGACTTCCTTTTGTCTCTTTCATAATTTGACCCATTAAGAATTTAGATGCTCTAGTGTTTCCAGCTTTATAATCTTTAACACTAGCCTCGTTTTTAGCAAGAATATCTCTTATTACTTCTAAGATGGCATTCGGATCACTTATTATTTTAATTCCTTTTTCAGATATTATCTCATCGACAGTAGTATCCTTTTCCATAATGTCATCAATTATATCTTTAAATACTTTGTTATTTATTTTACCTTCATCTAATTTTTTAACAATGTCGATAAACTTATCATCAGTAAGTTTAGTCTTATCTATAGTCGTATTGTGTTTATTTAAATAGAACTGAATATCTCCCAAAAGAAGATTACTAGCAATGACTAGATTTATATCAGTATCTAAAAATTTATTTAAATAATCAGATAGATTGCGGTTTTGAATTATCTTATTGGCATTCAATAGAGATATTCCACGATTCAAATAGTTAGTTCTTCGTTCTTCAGCGAGCATCGGAATAGTCTTTTTTACTCTTTCGATCATCTCATCAGTCAATCTGACAAAAGGAATATCTGGTTCAGGAAAATAACGATAATCATTTCCTGTTTCTTTTACACGCATCAAGATAGTTTGATTAGTTTTATCATCAAAACGACGAGTCTCTTCGTGGAAAGTTTCACCCTTCTCTAAAAGTTCTTTTTGACGAGCTACTTCCTTTTCAATTGCAACACCGACATTGGAGATAGAACCGATATTCTTGACCTCTGTCTTAGTTCCCAATTTCTCAGTTTTACTTATTGAGACGTTACAATCACAACGCATACTTCCTTCTTCAATCTTACAATCTGATATATCGGCATAAAGTAATAATTCACGTAGTTTTTCAAGATACAAAACAGCTTCTTCACTAGAATTCATATCAGCTTCAGTAACGATTTCAACTAATGGTACTCCAGCACGATTAAAATCTAATAATGAATGATTGTTGTGGTGAATACTCTTACAAGTATCTTCTTCGATATGAATATCGTGAATTCTTATTTTTTTCTTTCTATCACCTAAATCGATTTCGACATATCCGTTAACCCCAATTGGCGTTCTAGCTTGAGTTATTTGATAATTTTTAGGATTGTCGGGATAAAAATAGTTTTTGCGATCGAAATGCATATTTTTATTTATTTCACAATTTAAAACTAAAGCTGCTTTAATAGCTTGGTTTACTACTTCTTCATTCAAAGTTGGAAGAGTTCCTGGATAACCTAAATCGATGACATTGACATTGCTGTTAGCAGTTGTCCCATAACCGTTAATACTGTTAGAGAAGATTTTAGTTTTCGTTTTAAGTTCGGCATGAACTTCAATTCCTACAGTTGTCTTATAATCACTCATTCTACTTACCTCCTCGTGGATCCAAATTAAGATTTAACTTTTTCTCGATAAAAGCTGCTAACTTGTACATAAGAGCTTCTTCGAAGTCATCACCAATGATGTGAAGACCAATTGGCATATGTTCTTTATTAAATCCCATTGGAACACTCATTCCAGGAAAACCAGCCATATTAACTGGAATTACTAAGACATCATCCATAAATGTCTTAAGTGGATCATCTAATCCTTCTCCCAATGAATAAGCCACCGTAGTTGATACTGGTCCAATGATCAAATCATATTTTTTAAAAGCATCTTTAAAAGCTTTACGCATATCATCTCTAATTCTTAAAGCCTTATCGTAATAAATCTTAGCATTCTCACCACTAAGTAGATAAGACCCAACCATAATACGACGTTTAACTTCTTTACCAAATCCTTCTTGACGCGTCTTCATATATAATTCGTCGGCACTTTGAGGATTTTCTACCGAATAACCATAACGAATACCATCGAAACGAGCTAGATTACTACTAGCTTCCCCCATAGCAATAATTTGGTATAGTGTTACAGCTTTATCCAAGTACTCAATATCGATAAAATCGACAGTAACACCAGCTTCTCTTAAAAGCTCAACTATCTCCATAAGTTTATTTTTAACTTCACTACTTACGATGTCACTAACTAAGTAATTAGGAATAGCTATTTTCATGCCCTTGACATCTTCACCAATCATACGAGTATAATCTTCAACTTCGCGATAAGAACTAGTTAAATCCTTATCGTCATGACCACTAATAGCGTTTAACAGAAGAGCGTTTTCATAAACATTTCTCGTCATCGGTCCAATTTGATCAAGACTTGATGCGAAAGCAATTAAACCATAACGAGAAACACGTCCATATGTAGGTTTCATCCCCACAATTCCACAATAACTAGATGGTTGACGAATAGAACCTCCAGTATCACTTCCTAGTGACAAAAAAGCAAGACGATTAGATACACATGAAGCACTACCACCACTAGAACCACCTGGTACACGAGTTTTATTCCAAGGATTTAATGGCACTCCAAAATAACTAGTCTGACTAGTTGACCCCATCGCAAACTCATCCATATTAGTCTTACCGATAATAATCATGTTTTTTTCATTTATTTTTCTAACTACTTCAGCATCGTATATAGGAATAAAATTTTCCAGGATTTTAGAGGCACAAGTAGTACGCAAATTTTTAGTCACAATATTATCTTTAACAGCTATTGGAAGCCCAAAAAGCAAATTATCTACTTCTTTATTTTCAAGTTCATGAGCTCTTTTAATAGCTTCTTCTTTATTTAGAGTAATAAAGCTATTAGAGTCACTATTTTCTATTCTTTCAAAGCATTCATTGACTAAATCAATTGGTTTTATCTCTTTTTTCTTTAGCAATTCATTTATCTGTTGAATACTTAAATCTAAATATTTAGTCATTAATCATCACCGGAACTTCCACAAAATTACCAATGCTCGCTGGTACATTCTTCATTATTTCTTCGTTTGATAACATCTCACCACTCTCATCTTTTCTAAGAACGGTATCGTGATCATAAGGAGCAATTAAAAGTTCTTCATCATAATTTTTTACTTCTTTAATCTTATCAACTTCATCCAATAATTTCTTTAGTTCAACTTGATATTTTTCTATTTCCTCTTCACTGATTCCTACCCTTGCTAAGCGGGAAACATGAAGTACTTCTTCTTTAGTCAATTTATCTTTCATAACTTCCTCCATAACAAAATAATTATACCAAATATCTTAACACTTGTTTATATTTTTTACAATTTTTACTATGAAAAAAAAGAAGATTCTAAACCGAATCTTCCCGTCTACTCAATCAAGCATCCCGCCTGATATTATATAATGATGCTTTTAATAAAAAATTATGCATATTTTATCATTTTAGTGTATAATTATTATGGGTGATATAATGTTGGGATTAAGCCTTTATGAAATATCAAAATTATTACTTTTGGGAATCTTAGTATGTGTCTGTGCTATTGTGATTGTTTGGTTTACGATGAAATAAGCTACCTATCGGTAGTTTTTTTAATTTAATTTATTAAACTTTTTTACTTTAACTCGTTCTTTAGCATTAACATTTAAAATTTCGGGACGATAAGTTAAAGTCTTTTCTTTTTTTAATGTATCATGTCTATTTTCCTGAATAATCGGTTGTTGAAACTCTCTTGTTTCTGGTTCGTAGTAATCATTACTCTCTTTTTTAGTCAAATATTTTTTCTTGATAGCAAATATTTCTGGAACCACGGTAGCTATTGCTAAGGACATAGATACTGGGGCAATCATTCCTAAAAGCGAACCGCCAAATCCAAAAGCGATAGTTGAGATGACACCCATTGTCTGAAAAGCCATCTTCGCTTTAGCAGGAAAAGTTGGCGCTAAATCTTTTCTCTTTTTTATTTTAGCTTGATACGAATAAAATGACGAAGCAACGACGTCACGACCTAAAATTAACATTGGCCAAAGAGGCATAGCTCCAGTTGCCATTAAAGTAAAACAAAGGCCCCAGTTATAGACTTTATCAGCAATTGGATCTAAAACCTTACCAATTTTGGAAGTCATATTTTTCTCTCTAGCAAGATAACCATCGACAAAGTCCGTTGCACCGATTAAAGCCGTCACTAAAGCTAAGACTGGTGACAAGCTAATCCCCGTCGTCAACATAAAGGAAAACAGTAAAATCGAAGAGATAATTCTAGTCGTAGTAATCACATTAGGAAGCGTTAATATTTCATTGTAATTCTTATTTTTATCGTTCATAAACTTCCTCCATCACGATATCTTTTTCTCACTAAGAATTATTATAAAACATTAATATGTTATGTCAATAAAAAAAGACTATGACTAGTCTAGTACTCGAAATTCTTGAACATCTAAATTTTTCTCATAAATAGTCAACTTCTCTTTATTATCACAAGTAACCAAAAGAAGACCGTTAACATTTTTATAGCCACTATTTTCAAGGCGCTTCATCAACCACTTTTTATCTTTACCAATATTTCTCAAATTATCTTCAATAATTTTACCATCAATTATCAAATTAGCAACCAACGACGTTTTATCGACTTTCAATTTCATATCATCAGGAGTTACTGGAGCATATTTACTTTTAGGTAAAAAACTTATTTTTCCATCGGACTCCATTAAGGCATACTCGATTTGCGTTATATCAAAGTATCCCGCAACTCTAGCTTCTCGCAATAAGTCAGTGATATCAAATTTAGCTTTAATCAAAGAATTCTCTAATATTTTACCATTTTCTATTAAGACTATCGGAGTACCAATGATAAATCTCCTAGCCTCAATATTTTTAGTTGTAAGTTTTGAGACAAAAACAGAAGTAAGAGCAAGAACTAACATAGCTAATGCTCCATTCATAAAATGAGTCTCTAAATTAGTTGAAACTTCTGCAACGACACTACCAATCGTTATACCTATGACATAATCGTATAAATTAAGTTGACTAATCTGTTTCTTACCCATCATTTTAGTAAGTAAAAACAAAATGACAATCGATAAAACCGTCTTCCATAAAACTGAAAAAAGATCCATAATAATCACCTAATAATATTATGGATCTTTATCTTTAAAATAAACCTACTATTTCATTAGTTTCAGTTAAATCAATTTTTTCGTAGTTCGGTACTTTTGGAAGTCCTGGCATTCTAATAGTTTTACCTAGTATAACTGCAATAAAACCAGCCCCACTATATATTTCGATATCGCGAACATTAATCGTATAATCCATTGGATAACCCAACTTTTTAGGATCATCACTAATCGAATATTGCGTTTTAGAAATACATACTGGTAAATGAGATAGTTCTAATTCATCGATCACTTTCAACATTTCAAGAGCTTTCTCCGAATAGACAACATCTTTAGCATGATATATTTCTTTACAAATAGTATCAATCTTATCTTTAGTTGGAATGAAATCGTCATATAGAAGTTTGAATTCATTCTCTTTTTCACACATATCGACTACTGCTTTAGCTAGTTGTCCAGCACCAATTCCACCCATCGTATAAGCTTCACTCAAAGTGAATGGAACCCCTAAATATTCACAACACTTCTTTACTACCGCAATTTCTTCATGCGTATCTGTCTCATATTTATTAAGACAAACGATTAGATTAGAATTGAATTTTTTCATATTGCTGATATGAACATTTAAGTTTGGTAATCCACGTCTTACCGCATCGACATTTTCCTTATCGATATCTTCTTTAGGAACACCCGCATTGTATTTCAAAGCTTTAATCGTCGCTACTAAAACGACGCAATCAGGTTTCAATCCAGCTGTACGGCACTTGATATCGAAGAACTTTTCAGCTCCTAAATCAGAACCAAATCCTGCTTCAGTTATGACATAATCACATAGATTTTTCCCCAATTTAGTAGCAATTACACTGTTACATCCATGAGCAATATTAGCAAATGGTCCACCGTGAACGATAACCGGATTGTTTTCAAGACTTTGAACTAGATTAGGATTCATGGCATCACGAAGCAAAACCATAAGTGATCCGACAATCTTTAAATCTTTAGTATATATTGGTTTATCGTCTTTAGTATAACCGATAATAATATTAGAAAGACGATCTCTTAAGTCATTCATATCTTTAGCAAGACAGAAAATGCTCATTATTTCACTAGCAGCAGTGATATTGAAGTCCCCTCTCAAAGCACGATCATTGACATCTAAACATCTCTTGAAAGTAATGCGATCGATACCTAACTCATTACCAAAATAAATATGATTTTCGGCTGCCGCTACAATTAAATTATTACAACTCGTTATTGCGTGCATATCTCCAGTAAAATGAAGATTTATCTCTTCCATTGGAACCATCTGTGACAAACCACCACCAGTTGCGCCACCCTTAAACCCGAATACAGGTCCAAGTGATGGTTCGCGAAGAACAGCAATCGCATCCTTTTTAATAAATCTAAGTCCGTCTAAAAGTCCAAGACTAACAGTAGTTTTTCCTTCACCATAAGGAGTCGGATTAATAGAAGTTACTAGAATTAACTTTCCATCTTTACCACCCATTATGTCATTAAAATTAATCTTGGCCATGTATTTTCCATAAGGAATTAATAAGTTCTCATCCAAATGAATCTTTTTACTAATATCTCTTATATCCTCTTTGACACAAGATTTAGCTATTTCTATATCAGTCATATTATCACCCAACTCCATTATACATTATATTGCTTTTTTTTAGAAGTAAAAAACCTCTTATAAAGATATTTTATAAAAGGTTTAACTTATAAAAATTGTTTAAAATCATCAATGCTCTGTTTTTGAAAATCCCAGACATTTTTAGCTAACTTAATAATATTTTTTTCGGTGTATTCCTGATAACGATCAATTTTCTTTTCCATTTCAATAATTCCTGCTGATAATCCCTTAATCATCATATCAGCAATTCGTGAATCACTGTTATCCATCATGACTTCCATTTTCATACTCATATCAGCACTCATCTTTGTCATCATACCATCAGTCTTTTTAGATCCACCATATTTCTTAATAAGTTTTTTACTCTCTTTCAAATATTTTTCATATTCTTTTAGTTTTTCTTCGATTAATTTATTAATTTTATTATCGCGTTTCTCTAAATCTTTTAATAATTTAGTAGATGAATAGACTCCCATATCACATACTTTATACACATACTCTAAAAGTTCTAAATTTTGATTCATATTGACCTCCAATGTTATTGTCTGTAAAGTTGTGTATTTTATACATTTTAGATTTTTTTCAACAATATATTACAAAGACTAGTTATTAAAATTGGCTTATACAAAGGAGGCGTTTATGAGTAAATTTCTATTAGTTTTGATGATGTTATTTTCTTTAGGAGGAAGTAATCGGTTAGATATCGATTTTAAAGAATTGGAAGTGCCCAGTTTTAAAGAGTTTTTTACATCAGCGCGGAGTACTTATGATAACGATGATATCGTTGGATATTTAAAAATTGATGGGGTGATGGATAGTTTAGTTACCCAGACAACTGACAATTCTTATTACTTGAATCACGACATAAAGAAAGAAAAGAATAAAAGTGGACAAGTATTCATGGATTACCGGAATGAAAAAAACGATAAAATAACTCTAATATACGGTCATAATTCGTATAAAAATATTCCGTTTGTCAATTTGGAAAAGTACTATGACAAAGATTTTTTTAATGAACATCGCTATATCGATTTAACCCTGGAAAATGAAAAAAAATCTTATGAGATCTTTTCGGTTTATGTAGAAACAGATGATTGGGATTACACTAAACTTAAATTTGATAATGACAATGAATATCTCGACCATTTAGAAAAGTTAAAGAGTAATTCGATGTTTGCAAGTGATGTCCAACTAGATCGTGACAGTGAAATATTAATTTTACAAACTTGTAGTCATTTAAAAGAATATAAAGATTATGAAAATAAATACTTATTAGTTATAGGAAGGAGAATTGAGGTAAATGAAGAAGTGGAAATTTAGTTTTTTGATAATTTTAGTAGGAATATTATTCAGTTTTAATACTAGTTTAGTTAAAGCTCTCGATCAAGATATCAATCTGACTTATGAAATAGATGTTAAAAATAAAGTCTTAAATGTTGAAGTAATAATTCCCGAAGATTATGACCAGGACAAAATTGTCGTTCGGCCGGACTTTTTCCAAGAATTAAATAAGAGTATTGATTATTTAATCGGTGGCGAATTGATCAAAATCGATTTAAAAATCAATAATTTATCGGACAACACTTATAGTTATGTAAATAATTCTTATAAATATGTAAGTGATGAAAGCATTTTAAGTAAAGTACTATATAAGACATACAATGATGCATTAAAAGATATTTTTAAAAATATAAGAGTTAGTTATAGTGATTTATCAGAAGAAAATATCGATATTTTATTGAAAAACATTGGGTATAAAGGTTATGAAGATTTAGATGAGTATTATTTAGATTTTTATAATGATAAATATAAGTTAGATGCCGGAAGTATTAGTGATTTTCCAGATGAAGTAAAAAAAGATATCTTTACTGGAGAAGTTTACGATATCAAAGAGAGTAATCAAGAAATTATCGATATGGCTTATGAGTATTTTTCGAAAGATATTTTGAAATTAAACTATCCAGAGGATGATGTTAATCAGTTATTTTTAAAAGAGTTTAAAAACATAGCTGAAACTAGTGAGATTGATGGGATAAGTATCGATATTAATAATGATTATTTGACTGATACCTTTGCCAGTTATAATCTTTCAGGTGATATCAGTTTTGAATTAGCAAAGATTAACAATGTTGAAAAGATGGAAGCTATCGTTCCACCTAAGACGGATGAAAAAAACAATTATCAACAGATTCTGTTACTAACTACCCTGCTTTTGGTAACTATAATTATCAAGAAAAAAATTATCAACAATTAATGTGGATAATTTTTTTAATGTAGTTCATGACATACTCCAGCATATGGTTGATAGAAACAATGATTTTTGTATCTACCCGCTAATCTCTGATCATACCAAAGATCAATGCAATCAGCACCCTTTGCCGGTGCGTAAAACCATAAAGCGTTGGTTGCAGGATAATAATAT
>CANRCI010000005.1 GCA_947629075.1 uncultured Bacilli bacterium
TCATAATCCACAGACACATCCATTTGACGGTGGTTATGAAGTGGATGTTGATGTACTAAAGGAAGAAATCAGTAATTTAAAAAGTCAAGATGGAATAACTCTATCTGGTGGTGATCCACTAGTACAAGTAGAGGCTTGTACCGAAATAGCAAAACACGCTAAAAAGTGTGGCCTTAATGTTTGGTGTTATACTGGATATCGTTACGAAGAACTTATGAAAATGAGTGAAAAAAATGATAATATTTTAAAGTTTTTAAAGTATGTCGATGTTCTAGTAGATGGTCGATTTATCCTTCATGAAAAAAGTATGGCAGCGATGTTTAGAGGATCTAAAAACCAACGTGTAATCGATGTTAAAAAAAGTTTAAAAGAAAATAAAGTAGTAGAGATAGAAAAGTATAAATACAAGCCAGAAGGTGTGATTGAAGATAATATTAAGAGGGAAGTATATATTTAAATACTTCCTTTTTTATGTTACAATTTAGACGGTGATATTATGGATTATTTATTAAATGACGACGATAAAGAAAGAGAAGAAAAAGAAAATGCCGAGATTAAACGTAAAGTCATTACTAATGATGAAGGTGATGAAGCCCTAGCTGATTTTTTATATGATAAAATGATCGATAATAATTATGATTATAAAGAAGATTATAAGGATTATAGAGACGATTAAGACATAAAAAAAGAATTCCTAACGAATTCTTTTTACTTTGTATTAAATATACTTTTTCTTTTTGTTAAGATATAAAGCAATGATACCAGCAGCTCCAATACCTAATCCAATTACATAAGGAGTAGTATTACCAGTTGTTGGATTCTCTGGAGTACATATCTCATCGTATTCTTCTTTAGTTACTTCATTACCATTGTCATCATAGTACTTATTTTTTTCTATTCTACATTTTGGATTACAAGCTTCTTTATATTCTTCTTCAGTTACTTCTTTACCTTCGTCATCGTAGTAAGTATCTCCTTCTTTAGCACATTTAGGAAAACATGATTCATCAGTAACTGGTGCTGTATAAGCTTGAATGTCGTAGTGATCTTTTTGATCTTTATCTGTAACTTTAACAACTACTATCTTGTACATCTCTTCACAAGTATCATTTAAAAATCCTTCTATTTTACTTTTTTCTACCCAATTATCAGTACATACAATTTTATACATTTCTTCTAATTCTTTTGCTACTTTTTGATATTCATCGTAATGGGTACAACTATGGTCACTATCACTGCTATGGCTATTGTCTGTACAAACTGAAGGATCATAAGTGCTATATTTATTCATAAAATCGTCATAGGCTTTTTGAGCAGCGATGTATTTATTATATTGATCCTCAGAAACTTCATTTTCTTGTATATATATCGTTTTTTCTTCGACACCTTCTACTGTAACTTCTTCTCCTGTAGGTGAAAGTTCAGCTGGAATAGTAATTTTACCATCCATTTTATCAACATAAGTGAACGTTTCAGCTTGAGCCATAGACATTCCAATTAGAAAGGCAAAACAAGCAACTAACATGACACAAAATAATCTTTTTCCTTCTCTCATACTTCTTATCCTCCTATAATAAAAGATTATCATAAACATTATTAATATGCAATAAAATTAAAAATTTTATGCATTAAATAATGTAAAAATAATGTTTAATCTAATCTTTTTATTTATTGTTTAAAACTACTATATATGTTAATATTATAATTGGAGATGATAATGTGAAGAAGATATTGATTAAAGTTCACGATAAAAAGTTATCATTTTCTATATATAAGGATAAACAGAAGGTTGAGAATTTAAATAATACTAATGTTATCGATACTGATCAGATGATTTTTAGTGATACTTATATTGAGAAGAATTTGGATTTATTGCGTTCTTTTATAAAGTTAGTTGTAATTAAAAATAATGTTGATAAATTAGTAGTAGATACCAATGATATAGCACCTTTAGCGATTAGAATAATTAGGGATATAGAAAGTGTTAATAAAGTTTTTTTAAATGAAAATAAAACGATTAATCTAGCGATTTTCGAAGCTATATATGAGAGTAAATACATAACTAGTGTCGATTGTTATAGTATACCTAGTTATATGTTTGATAAATTAGATATTTCTAAAGATATAAAAGTAAAGAGTCGTTGTGAAATACTATTCTTGAGTAATTTTATGGAAGACAATAACTTTACTAATTATTCTGATGTCTATTATAAAAAGAGTATTGATATAAGAAGTGAATTATCTAATGAAGATAAAGAAGATTTAATATCATTTTTTAAAATTAATAATAGCCTAAAACTTATTAATCTATATTATTATGATGATGAAGTTATGATCGAACTTATGCATTTAATTAAGGATAATAATAAGAGAAATATTAAGATTGTCATTCATCAGAAGAAAAAAGATGATATCATTCATCTTATCGATAAGACAGAAAGAGTTTATAAGAATATTATTAAAGATAATAATATTGTCATTAAACCGAAGTATTCTAAAGAGTATCGTGATAAGAATGTTATGAAACAAGTTAATCTTACGTTGTTTAGATTGATTGTAATTGGAATAATTATCATTTCGATTGTGGCGATTGTTGTCTTTAAGATTAAAGATTATCACGATAATAAAGATGTTAATGAAATAAATAGAAGTTTGATAAGTATTAAAAAAGAGTTAGTAAAACTCGATAAAATAGAAGATACGACTGCGATTGACAACAGTGAGAAAGATAAGCATGAAAATGGTTACGATAGTCCTTATTATCGAACTTTTACGAAAGTGTTAAGTGAATTGCAACAAATTAATGATGAAACAGTTGGGTGGTTGAAAGTAAAAAATACTAAAGTTGATTATCCAGTTGTGCAACACAGTGATAACGATTACTATTTGAATCACAGTTTTTATAAAGAACAGAATCTTCACGGTTGGGTCTTTATGGATTACCGTAATAATCGTCATGAATTAGATACCAATACCATTCTCTATGCCCATAGAAATACTAGTGGCTTGATGTTTGGAACTTTAAAAAATACTTTAGAGGAATCGTGGTACAGTAATCCTGATAACTTAGTTATAACCTTTAATACTTTAGATGGTGAACACCGTTGGAAGATATTTTCTATCTATACGATTGGTACGACTAAAGATTATCTATCCAATGCCTTTGTCAATGACAAATCATATCAAAAGTTTTTAAATACCATTACTAAACGAAGTCTAATCAAGTTCAGTGATAAAGCAACGACGAGTGATAAAATACTTACTTTATCGACTTGTTATAACAATGCTGATTATCGTTTAGTAGTTCATGCCAAAATGATTAGTTAAGAGTACTGGGTACTCTTTTTTTCTTGATTTATGTCTAAAATAAAAGTATACTGAAGTTGTGTTTGGAGGAAGTATGAAGAAGTTCAAAAATAATATCGGTGAAGTTTCGTATTTAGTCATTTTTATTTTCATAGTTGTATTTTTTCCTTTTGGACTTTTTCTTTTAGTGAAGAAATTGCATCATGATAAGACTAATCTCAGTAAATGGCGAGCTGGTTTAAGAGTCATAACTCTTTTGACAATCGTCTTAGAAGTATGGAATGTCATCGCTCAGATAGATGAATACATAAGACTTATAAATAGTGATATGCCTCTTGATATGTACAGTCTTAATTTTATAATTACTCATGTTTTAGCCGTGATATTTATTTTAAGTTTAATGACGACCAGTGCTTTTATCAGTTTTATTATTGCCAAATACTCGGTCTATACAGAATTTATCAATGTCCGTCATGTTAAAAATTTAGACTTAATAATGGAAGATACTAAAGAAGATTTATTTAAAGTAGCCAATAATATCGAGGACTTGAAAAAGTTAGGATACATTTTAGACGTTGAAGTCGATTTAGATAAAAAGTTGATTCTATATAAGAAAAATAAAACTAATAAAAAGACTGACAATTGTATCAATTGTGGTTGTTTAATCGATTTTTCTAGTGATAAAGTTAGTAAAAATTGTAATTTATGTGGTAAAAAAATTAAAAAAAATGGAAGAAAGTAGAAATTTCTTCTTTTTTTTCTATGATAAATAAAGTAAAATTATGATAGGTGATACTATGAAATTTAGTTTTGGTAAAAAGAAGAATCCAACTATTGTTAAGAATGATGAATTTATAAGAACTGGTAAATTAGAGGATGGTAGAAATATATTAGATGGTTATGATGAGTTTAAGAAAGAGTTAGATCGTAAAGAGAATGCTCGTAAAAGATCTAAGTTAATGGCTAAAGTTCTATCTTATGTAATCGTTTTTGGAGGAATAGCTTTTGCGATATATTTTTCTTATAAAGAGTTTTTGGCTCCTTATACTGCTGATTCCCGTTTAGATAAGAGTGCTAAAAGTTATATAAACGATATATATTATTCCGATGAGTATTTCTATAATACTTATTTAAACGATACCGAAAAGAAAATTTATGACGAGTGGGTTAAGAGTTTAAAAGAAAAGACTCAGAGTATCTTTATCGATATGACAATTCCTGATAATCAACAATCTGCCTACAACAATAGCATTGAAAAAGTTTATCGCGTTATAAGACTGGATCATCCAGAAATATTTTATTTGAGTAATTACAGTAGTAGTATTGTTCAGACGGGGATAACGCTTACTAACGTCTTTACGACTGAAGATTATTATCTCCCAATCGAAGAGCGAAGAATTTTGCGAAAGATCGATCGCATGGCTAAAAAGTGGAGCAATTTGACAGTAATTGAAAAAGAGAAGGCCGTCTATGAGTGGTTTGGCAAGAATGTCAAACATGTTGAAGAAACTGATATCCTAAGTAATCACGGTGTTTATGGAGCTCTTTTCAACGGAGAAGCAACTAGTGAAGGAATAAGTTATGCTACCCAAATTCTTTTCCAAAAATTAGGTGTTCCTTCTAGAATTGCCATCGGTCGCCTTGATAGTGATCACTATTGGAATATCGTTACTTTAAACGAAAAGTATTACTACTTCGATGCTAGTGTGGCCAGTGAGGTCCAAGATTTAACATCCCCAAGTTTCTATAAAGGTTTAAATATTACAGATCGTTCTAAATACAGCTTATTTGTATATACGATCAATGATGACGAACTAGGTAATCAATTTCTAAATTAAAAGAGTTATGAACTCTTTTTTTTACTTTAAATATATTATAGTAGATTAGTTTGTTTGACTAATTTGAGGGTGTGATTGTATAAAAGAAATGTTACTTAGTGAGACGAAGGTTAATGATAAAACAATTGTTAAAAGAATAGTTTCCAATAGAGATATCGCTAGAAGATTTTTAGATATCGGACTTACTCCGGGAACTGTTGTTGAAACTCTTTTTGAAAATATTTCTAAAAATTTGTGTGCTTATCGCATTAGGGGAGCAGTTGTGTCAATTAGAAAAAGCGATAGTAAAGATATAATTGTTGCTTATGATGAATAATAAAAAAATAGCTTTGGCTGGAAATCCCAATGTCGGTAAGAGTACTGTTTTTAACACACTGACAGGGCTTCATCAACATACGGGAAATTGGCCAGGAAAAACAGTCGATAATAAGAGTGGGTTCTTCAAAGATGAGAAGACGAGATATGAAATTTTTGATTTACCGGGTACTTATTCATTACTCGCTCATTCAGAAGAAGAAGAAAATGCTAGAAATTTTTTATTGTTCGAAAATCCCGATAAGACGATTGTCGTCTGTGACGCTACTTCACTACTGAGAAATCTAAATTTAGTATTACAGATTACAGAAGTAAATAAAAATATCGTATTATGTCTCAATTTAATGGACGAAGCTAAGAAGAAAAAAATCGATATCGATTTAAAAAAATTAGAGGATATTTTAAATATACCAGTTATCCCTGTTGTAGCTGTAAAGAAAGAGGGTATTACAGAATTAGTTAAAGCTTTGGATGAAGAGAGAAAGGTAAGAGATCAAATCATCTACGATGAACGAATCGAAAAATGTATCTATAAATTAAAACAAGTATTAAAAGAAAAAGAACTTTTCTCACTAAATCCCCGATATGTGGCGATTCAATTACTACGTGAGGATTGGGATTTACTAGAAGAATTTGATAAATATCTGGGGTATGAACTTTTAGATGATGATTTAAGAGACGTTTTGAATAGTTGCCTCGAAGAGTTAGAAGACTTAGATATCGATCTTTTACTTGTCGATACGATCAATAAGAAAGCTAGTTTTATCTATGACCAAGTAGTTAGTCATACTTCGAAGAAGAGATCATTGATCGATCAAAAGATAGATCGCATCGTGACCAATAAATATTTGGGCATTCCAATAATGCTTTTGTTCTTGGCCGTCATCTTTTTAATTACCATAAAACTTAGCAATTATCCATCGAACTTTTTATACAATTTATTTTTCTCTTTTGAAGATGATTTATTGTTGTTTTTAGAGGGAATACATCTACCTAGTTATCTAGTTCACCTTTTAGTCTTTGGCGTTTTTAGAACAGTTATGTGGGTAGTATCAGTAATGCTACCACCGATGATGATCTTTTTTCCATTCTTTACTATTTTAGAGGATTCTGGGTATCTTCCGCGCATTGCCTTTAATGTCGATGGTGTGTTTGAAAAGTGTTCTTCTTGTGGTAAACAGGCACTTACGATGGCCATGGGCTTCGGTTGTAATTCAGTCGGGGTTAGTGGTTGTAAAATAATCGATTCCAAAAGAGAGCGATTAATCGCAACGATTACCAATGCCTTTGTACCATGTAATGGCAAATTTCCAACTATAATTGCGATTATTACGATGTTCTTAGTGGGATTTAATACTAGTTTAAAAAATACTTTCTTAAGTGCTGTCATTCTACTGTTATTTACTTTATTAGGAATTGGGATGACGTTCTTAATATCTAAAATTCTTTCTAAGACGATTCTCAAGGGAAGTCCATCTTCATTTGTGTTAGAACTTCCATCTTATCGAAAACCCCAGATCATCAAGACGATAATTACATCGGTTCTCGACCGAACTATCTTCGTTTTAGGAAGAGCTATAGTAGTAGCTATCCCAACGGGAGCTTTGATATATTTACTGGCCAATACTTATGTAGGAGATGCGACTATCTTGAGTATCTGTACCAACTTTCTAGATCCTTTTGCTAAAATCTTCGGATTAGATGGCGTCATACTAATGGCCTTTATTTTAGGATTTCCCGCTAATGAAATAGTAGTTCCAATAATTATTATGGCTTATCTAAACACCAGTGCAATGATGGATTATTCCAGTCTAGTTGAATTAAAAAATTTACTCATCGATAATGGTTGGACCATCATTACAGCAGTTTGTACTCTAATATTTGTCGTCCTACATTTTCCTTGTTCTACAACCTGCCTTACCATCTATAAAGAGACTAAATCTTTAAAAATTGTTTTATTATCAATATTTATACCATTAATATGTGGATTAACCTTATGTTTCATTGCTAATTTATTTTTAGGTATTTTTGTCTAAGTAGTAGAAATACTACTTTTTCTAGTGATATAATGTTTTAGAGGTGGATTATGCGTGATTTTATAAAAAAATATCCATACATTTTATTAGTTATTGGTATCATCCTAGGAGTTAGTATTGTTCTTCTAGTGAATTTTGCTTT
The DNA here is from genome assembly GCA_947629075.1 of uncultured Bacilli bacterium. Classification (GTDB taxonomy): domain Bacteria; phylum Bacillota_I; class Bacilli_A; order RF39; family UBA660; genus CANRCI01. The sequence goes on from CANRCI010000005.1 coordinate 7,638, forward strand.
TTTTAATAGTAATAAAAAGGATGAACCAGTGAAAGAAAAAGAGACAGAAGAAAAAGAAGAAGATCAAAACAAACCATTAGAAGTAGTTGAAGGTCGATTAGATAGTTCTTCTTCCAGTGATGAAAATCTAGATAATTCTAATAGTGATGATTCTACTAGTGATTCTGTTTCTAATTCTAAACCTAGTTCCCAAACTAATTCTGAGGCTAGTGTCATCAACCATTTCAATTCGCTAAATGCTGAACTGGATAATAAAAATGATGAGAATAATAAAACATTTAGACAAAGAGCTAAAGAGACGTTTGTAAATTGTGTCGATTTTCTTTTTTACGATAAAGAAATCAATGGTTATAAATTCAGTGAACTTACTGATAAGACCAAGTTAACCGTCATAAAAATTGTACTTAGTATCGATAAGAAAATCGATAGTTATTTTCCTAATTATAAAGATGATATAAAGAGTGGTTACCAAAATGTTAAAGCTAAAGTAGTAGCTAAATATTTAGAGATTACTGCTGATATCTGTGAGGATAATGCTTCAACTTGTGAAAGTGTCAGAGAAGACTTTAAAAAGATGCGTGAAACTTTCGGAATTACTTGGGACTTAGTCAAAGATATATTAAAAAGTGGTAGTGGTGCCCTAAAAGAATGGTATGAAATCTACCGTGAAAGTTAATTCCAAATATCGATAAGAAAAATAGTTATTTACTATGTTACAAAATATCTCTATTCCATAATATATAGTGGGAGGAGTTATGAATATTACAGTTAGTGAATTGATGGAAAAGATTCCTTATGTAAAACTTATTGATATAAGAGATAATTATTCCTATAAAATGGGGACCATACCAACAGCTATAAATATTCCATATTTACTTTTAATTACTAATCCTGATCTCTACTTAAAAAGAGATGAAGAATATTATATATTTTGTGAGATGGGGCATACCAGTAATTATTGTCGTAGTGAATTAGAAAGTCGTGGTTATAAAGTTTATAATGTAGTTGGAGGATATAGAAAATATTTAGAAGAAAGCACTAATTAATTTAGTGTTTTTCTTTAAAAAAAATTACAGATGTAATATAATAATATAGTATATAGGAGGATGTATGGAAATAGCAGTTATAGTAATTTTAGTAGTATTAGTTTTAATAAACATTTTTTTAATATTCCAAATTAGAGAAAGTAGAAGTAGTGAGATAAATACGACTGAACGTTTGGGAAGATTTGAATTTAATATTAATAAAGAAATTAATAATTTTAAAAACGATTTAAATAAAGATTTAGATGGTAATTTTGATAAGTTAAATGAGAAATTAGAGAGAAGATTAAATGCGATTAACGATCGAGTTAATGAACGACTTGATCAGAATTTTGAGAAGAGTAATAAGACATTTACCAATATTTTGGAAAGACTTTCTAAGATCGATGAAGCTCAAAAGAAAATTGAAACATTATCAGGTGATATCGTCAGTCTTCAAAGTATTTTAACTGATAAGAAGAGTCGTGGAATTTTTGGAGAAGTCAATTTGAAACACATCTTATCTAACGTCTTTGGGGAGAAAAACGATTCTATTTATCAACTTCAGTACGCCCTTCCCAATGGCACGATTGCCGATTCGATTCTCTTTGCCCCAGAACCTCTTGGAACAATCGCCATCGATTCTAAATTTCCCCTTGAACACTACCAATTGATGGTCGATAAAAAGATAAGTAGTGAACTTCGTGCCAAATATGAAAAAGAGTTCAAAATGGATGTCAAAAAACATATCGATGCCATAAGCAGTAAATATATAATCGATGGAGTTACAAGTGATCAAGCCATCATGTTTTTACCAGCGGAAGCAATATTCGCCGAGATCAATGCCTATCATCAAGACATCATTGACTATGCCTACAAAAAAAGAGTTTGGATTACTTCACCAACTACACTGATATCAACCCTTACCGTAATTCAAATGATCATTAAAAATATGGAACGAGATAAATACACTTCGATCATTCACGATGAACTTAATAAATTAGGTTTAGAATTTGCTCGTTACAAAGAGAGATGGGACAAACTCGCTAAAAGCATTCAGACAGTCAATAAAGATGTTGAAAACGTCCACATTACAACTGAAAAAATAACTAAAAAATTCAACGCCATCAACAGTGTCGAAATAGAAAAATTGGACTATAAAGAAGAGTAATTCTTCTTTTTTTGTATAGAAAAATATTTTATCAACATAATATTATATAGGTGGTTTTATGGTTCTTAGAATTTTTTTATTTCTCTTAGGTTTTGGTCTAACAATTATAGGTTTTACCTTTATGATTACCTATTTAAATCTTACAGCGATGGGATATTCTACCGGTGATTATTTAACTTTTATTTTTCATCGTTTCGAATGTCTTTTAGCTTTTATAGGAATTGTTCTTATTAATTTATCTTTGTATAAAGGAGGAAAAAAAGTTGATATACATCTATGATATTATTCTTAATTGGAGTGATAAAAAAAGTGGGTTTGAGTTCTTTGAATGGGAATACTCTGATGACATAGAATACGTTAAAAAAATACCGATCATTAAAATAAAAAGTATTAAAGATATCGTCAATAATGATTTTTCAGTCGATAAGAATATCTTGAGCAATATAAAAAATATGACTGAAGTATACACCAGAAATAAAATTAAAAGAATTGAATATGCTTTAGTCATCTGTGATAGTAATAACACTGTAGCCGTTGAATTCGATAGTGATGGTAAATCCCGTTTCAAAAGCAATTTACAACTAGCTGAAGAAAGTGAAGTTCTAGAAATAGTTAGGAACTTAGACATTTATGATTTAGATTACAAAGTTTTATCCAGTGAAAATAAAAATAATTTTCTAACGCGAAAAGAAAAGAAAATTAAAAAATTTTTAAGAAATGAAATACTTAGATGTTATCGCGATAAAAAAATTGATAAATTGGAATATTTATATTTAGAGTATTTTAATAAGAGTTGTGAAGATTTAGATAAGATAGTAAAAAGACTTATAAACAGTCTAGAAAATATTGATGATAAGCATATCGAAATGTTTAATCTTTTAAATATGTCGTATAGATATAATCGTTAAAGTTATATCTTTTTTCTTGTCTAAAAGGTGGTTGAATGATATAATTTGAATTGGAAATCATTATGTTAAAGGAGTGAATTTTTATGGAATTAAAAGGAAGTAAAACAGAACAAAATTTGATGACTGCTTTTGCCGGAGAGAGTCAAGCAAGAAATAAATATACTTACTATGCTTCTCAAGCTAAAAAAGATGGTTATGAGCAAGTCGCAGCTATATTTGAGGAAACTGCTAATAACGAAAAGGAACATGCTAAATTATGGTTTAAATATTTACATGGTGGTAATGTTCCAGCAACTTTAGATAACTTACAAGATGCCGCTAGTGGAGAAAATTATGAGTGGACTGATATGTATAAAAAGTTTGCTGAAGAAGCTAAAGAAGAAGGATTTAACGATTTAGCTTATCTTTTTGAAGCTGTTGGTAAAATTGAAAAAGAACATGAAGAGAGATATTTACGACTTCTACAAAATATCAAAGATGATAGAGTATTCCACAAAGATGGAGATAAGATGTGGATTTGTCGTAACTGTGGACATGTCTATATAGGTAAAGATGCTTTAGCAGTTTGTCCTGTTTGTAAACATCCACAAAGTTTCATGGAAGTTAAAGCTGATAATTATATGTAGTTAAGAAAAGTAGAGAAATCTACTTTTTTTAATTGAAAATAAATTGTAAATGTGTTATCTTTTAAATAGTATATGATAGCGGGAGTAGGTAATATGAGGAATAAAATAAAAAATAACAGAAACGCATTTACAATGATTGAGATGATTGGGGTAATCATCATATTGGGATTGCTATTCCTAATTGCAGTACCAGCTGTATCAACATTGTTAGCAAGATTCAGAATGAATTATTATGAAGAGTTGGAGGAGACGATAACTCTAACTGGTAAAACCTATATGCAAAATAGGAAGAATTCACGACCAAAAGAAGATTTGCACAGTAAAGTAATCAAGTTAGATAAATTAGTTGAAGATAAATTGATAAATGAAGTAACTGATTACAATGGTAATAAGTGTGATAATAGTGGTGATAACTATAGTTACTTTATTGTTGTTAAAAACGGAGAAAAAACTTATGATTACGCAACTTGTTTAAAGTGTAGTGGAGACCATTACGCAACTGATCCAGAAAAACAAGTATTCTGTAATCCAGATTGGATGACTAATGGAAACATTACGACGACACCAACTGTACCACAAACTACAGCTTATGTTCACACCAATAGTAGTGTTGAAGATATAAATGAAATTTTAAAAACTGATACTGCTAGGGTAGTAAAGAAAGATAGTAAAGGAAAAGTAATTGGAGACTATACCATTACAACTAATAACTACATATATCCAACTAACCCAGAAGATTTTGTATCAGCAACACCAAAGACTGGAACAGCAGTATATAAATTTGAAAACTCAGAAGGTGACCAAGTAGAAGCCAAACGTCCTGTTCAAGTTTATGAATACGGTGCTGTTAACATAAAAGGTGAAAGAAATAATCAGACTTCAAGTTACGATATGGGTGAAGATAGTTGGGGATATAATGTAAGATTGACATTAACAATTCCTGATAACTGGTTAAAGACATTTGGTAGAAAAGTAAAACAATGGCAATACTTTGATCAAGATGAAGAGCGTTGGATGGAACTTACCCAATGTGGTGCTAATACGACGACATGTATTGTCAACTACAATTCACCAATAAGATATAAAACGAAATTTAGATATGTCGATGATCAAGGAGCAGCAAGTAAAGATTCAAAATGGGTAAATATTAATGTTGAACAAGTAAAACCTACTTGTACCTTAACTTTAAAGGGAACAACTGGAACTAACGGATGGTATAAGAGCGATGTAACAGTATCATTTAGTGCTAAAGGTGATACTGGTGGAAGTAGATTAGACAAATATGGACTTTCATCACAAACTACAGCATTATACGACAATAAAGATAGTAAAGTTCAAACCGATACTACTGGAGTAGTTTGGTATGGATATGTAATAGATAGAGCAGGAAACACTAATAAATGTCAAACAGTAAGCTTTAAAGCTGATAAAGTTGCACCAGAGAGCTGTACAATCAGTATGAGTAGTAACAATGCAGCTTTCAGTAGTGGATCAACTGCTTATGCATCAGTAGTTGCAACGACGAATGCCACTGATGCAACCAGTGGAGTAGCTAATAAACAAATACTTGTAAAATCGCCTTCAACGGCAGCTGGTTCAACATTAGCTTCACCACAAACAGTTAGTTATGTAGGAACTTCAACAGTAACACCAGTTTGTACTGATAAAGCTGGAAATGTTAAAACGGGTTCTGCATATACGATTAAGATGAATAATAAGACAGCTGTTACTTTAAATCAACAAAGTGGAACTGGAGGAACTGGAAGTGTAACAGCAACTTATGGAGCAGCAATGCCAGGTATAACTAAACCGACTAGAAGTTGTTATACCTTTGGTGGATATTACACCGGTACTAATGGCGGAGGAACGCAATATTACAATGCCGGTGGTACTAGCGCTAAAAACTGGGATATGACAATCGCCTCAACAACGTTATATGCTAAGTGGACACTAAACACTTACACAATAACTTACAACGCTAATGGTGGAAGTGGACAACCAGCTAACCAAACTAAAAATTGTGGAGCTAATATAACTTTATCTTCTCAAAAACCAACGAGAAAAGGATATACATTCTTGAGATGGAGTACTAATGCAGCAGGAACTGGAACAACTTATAATCCTGGTGCTACCTATACTGCTAACGCTGGAGTAACCTTATATGCTATATGGGCTGCTAATTGCTCATCAACTAAACTATCATGTGGTAACTGGGGTAACTGGGGTACTTGTAGTAAGAAATGTGGAACAGGTACTCAAAGTAGAACGAGAACGTGTAACAATGTTTCAACCTACACCGGAGAAGTATGTAGTGCCAATACGGCAGCAGCTAATACGACTCAAAGTCAAAACTGTAATACGATGACATGTTGTTCAAAAACTTATGTATCATGTGGTAATTATGGTGCATGGAGTGCTTGTAGTTTAAAATGTGGAACAGGTACTCAGAAGAGAACGAGAACATGCGGAAACTATTCAAGCTATGACAACAGTTACTGTAGTGCCAATACGGTAGCATCAAATACAACTCAAAGCCAAAATTGTAATACGATGAGTTGTTGTTCAGCAACTACTAAAAAATGTGGTGACTGGGGAGCATATGGTGGATGTAGCAAATCTTGTGGTGGTGGAACGAAAACGAGAACGAGATCATGCGCAAATTACTCCAACTATGATGGACGTTGGTGTAGTGCCGCTGCTAGTGAGTCAAATTCGGCATCTTGTAACACCCAAAGTTGTGCTCCAACTATAAAATGTTATTTGCATGGTGGTACCAGTGGTTATTTTGATACCACTAATAAAGTATCAAGTACTTGGGGTTATATCCAGGTAGTTGGTTATACAACAAAGACTAATAGTGGTACTGGTACTTCTAAATATGAAACTGGATATGGAACGGTTTATGTTGACAGTACTACACGATGGCGTTTGAGTCGTTCATCTTACGTTCCGTTAAACGGTAAGAGTAAGTCTAGAAGTGGCGGTTACTTAAGTTCACTTTGTGCGGTACGTAAATAGGAGTTGAGTTATGAAGAATAAAAATAGTAGAAAAATTATAATTGGTATCATTGTAGTTTTGATATTAGTCTTGTTTGGTATTGTAATCGCTAACGTTTATGTCCCTGATCAGAAAAAGCCTTCAAAAAAAGAGACTGAAACAAAACCAGCAATCCCTGATAAAACTTATGATGATGAAAAAATGAATACAGTAGTAAAAATGGTTAAAGATTTCAACGCCTATTTAGTTGATGAAACTAAAAATAATGAAGATTTTGCTAAATTAACTGGTCAACCAGATAATACTTTTATGACTATGGTTGGTGATGACTCCTATGAAAACACGCTAGATTTTGGTGATTATACGGATGATGTTATGCCACTTATCAGTGACAATGTAAAAGTTCGTAAGAAGTATTCTAAAAATTTAGCTCAAAAGATTAAATCTTATTACACCTGGGAATTTGTTGGTGATCCATTATACACTGAAGACAAATCACAATTGATGCAGATAATTAAATTCAAACCTTTCAGTTACCGACTTTATCAGAGAGATTTGGATGAACTTGTCAATTATCTTTTAGATAAATCTAATAATGATGATTTATCTGAAAGTGCTGAAACTATAGCCTTATTTTACAGTGCTAAAACTAAGGCTATGCAGATACTTGATAAACAACTAGATGATTATGAATGTCCTAAAACTTATGAGATAAGTATGATCTATAATATAAACGGTGATAACATAACTTGTGATAACTGTAATGAACACATGAATGATGTTCAAGGTGATTACGTTGATGAATTGTATTATAGAAATGGTGTTGATTTCTATGAACAACATAAGGATGAAAGAGTTGAAAATATAATTAAAAAAGCCATCAAAAATGGAACTTATGATTCTAAAAATCCATTACAAATATCTTAAAAGAAGTCTTGAACTTCTTTTTTTTGATGTGTTAAAATTAGTTTATACACATTAGGAGGACAGACAAGTGAATATTGAAATTATTAATGATATAAGTACAACTCTTAAAATTAAGCCTAAACAAGTAGAAGTTGTATTAAAACTTTTAGAAGAGGGAAATACTATTCCCTTTATAGCGAGATATCGTAAAGAGATGACGGGAGCTTTAGATGAAGAAGTTATTAGATCGATTGATGAAGTTTATCAATACGAAGTTAATCTCTTGAAAAGAAAAGAAGATGTAATTCGTCTTATCGCTGAAAAAGATATGTTAACTGATGAGCTTGAAAAAGCTATAATGGATTGTAAAAAATTAGTCGAGGTTGAAGATTTATATCGTCCATATAAAGAGAAGAAAAAGACGAAAGCGACTGAAGCGATAAAAAATGGTTTAGAGCCATTTGCTAAGACAATTTTAGAATTTAAAAATATTGATATCTCAGGAGAAGCTAAAAAATACCTAAATGAAAAAGTTAAGACAGTTGATGATGCTGTTACGGGAGCTAAGTATATCATTGCGGAAATCATCAGTGATAATGCTGAATATCGTAAATATATAAGAAAGAATATTGTTCAGTTTGGAAGTATTACTTCTAAAGCTAAGAAAAAGGGTTTAGAACTGGATACTGGTAAAGTTTATGAAATGTATTATGATCACAGTGAAAGTATTTCTAAAATAAAACCTCATCGTATTCTAGCTATGAATCGTGGAGAAAAAGAGGGAATATTATCCGTTTCTATTGAAGTTGATGACAGTCATATCATTAACTATTTACAGAAAAAAGTAATTAAAAGAGATAATGTCAGTGAGACTAAAATTGTTAAAGAAGCTATCGATGATAGTTACAAGAGATTAATTTTCCCCAGTGTTGAACGTGAAATTAGAAGTGATTTAAAATTAATTGGTGAAGATAGTGCGATTGATAATTTTGCTAAAAATGTTGAAAATCTATTGTTTACACCGCCGATAAAAGAAAAGGTTGTTTTAGGGTACGATCCAGCATTTAGAACAGGATGTAAACTGGCGGTATTAGATCCTTATGGTAAACCATTAGAGATTGCTGTTATCTATCCAGTAGCACCTCATAATAAGGTGGAAGAAAGTAAGAAAAAAGTTCTAGAATTAGTCAAAAAATATCATATCGATATTGTGGCGATTGGAAATGGTACAGCATCGCGTGAGAGTGAAGCCTTCATCATTGATTGTATTAAAGATTGTCCTACTAAACTGGAATACATCATCGTCAATGAAGCTGGTGCCAGTGTTTATTCAGCTAGTAAGTTAGCGATTGAAGAATTCCCTGATTTAACAGTTGAAAAAAGAAGTGCCATTTCAATTGGGCGAAGATTACAAGATGCTTTAAGTGAACTGGTAAAAATAGATCCTAAAAGTATTGGAGTAGGATTATATCAACACGATGTTACTCCTAAAAAACTTGATGAATCACTTGATTTCGTTGTAACTAAAGTTGTTAACCAAGTAGGAGTTAACATCAATACAGCTTCTAGTTCGCTTTTAAAATATGTATCCGGTATGACTAAAAGGGCCATTGATGGAATCATTTCTGAACGTGAGAAAAAAGGTAAGATAACTAATCGTAACCAAATAGCAAAGATCAAAGGAATGACTCCCAAAATATTTGAACAATCAATTGGATTCATGCGCATCTTGGATGGTGATAATCCATTGGATAAAACTTCAATTCACCCAGAGTCATATGACAAGACTTTAAAATTATTAGATAGTTTAGGTTTTAGCCCTAACGACATCGGAAGTAGTAGTTTAAATGAATGTTTAAAGAAAATAGATCTTGAAAAGACGAGTAGGGAATTAGATATTGACATTTACACTTTAAAAGATATCGTTTTGGATCTTCAAAAACCTAATCGTGATCCCCGTGATAATATGCCTAAACCAATTCTCAAAAGCGACGTAATCAATCTAGAGGATTTACATGTCGGTGACAAATTACAAGGAACAGTTAGAAATGTTGTAGATTTTGGAGTCTTCATCGATATCGGAGTTCACCAAGATGGACTGGCTCACATATCTAAACTTACGGATCGTTATATAAAGCACCCTAGTGAGGTATTGAGCGTTGGAGACATAGTTGATTGTTATGTTTTAGATGTCGATTTAGAAAAGAAAAAAGTATCATTATCCCTTTTACCATTAGAAAAGGTAAAGACGGTTGTATAAAAAAAGAAGAAATCAATTAAATTTCTTCTTTTTCGTTGAAATAATCTATTTTGATAGCTTTTTTAACATCTTTCATCGTCTCTTTAGCAATTTCTCTAGCTTTCTTTGAACCATTGATTAAGATTTCATCGACTAATTCTGGATGTTCTTCATAATATTTTCGCTTTTCTCTTATCGGTTTTAAAAATTCATTCATGTGTTTTATCAATTCTTTTTTACAAGCTACACATCCGCGTTTTCCGGCTTTACATTCTTGACAAACAGTCTCTAAATTATCTTTGTTAACCAATTTGTGATAGTAGTAAACCATACATACTTCCGGATTAGCTGGGTCATCTTTTCTGATTTTATTCGTATCAGTTAAAGCAGCCATAATCTTTTTGTTTACTTCTTCTTCCGAATCTCCTAAAAATAGGGCATTACCTAAACTTTTTCCCATCTTTTCATTACCATCTAAACCTTTTAGACGTTTATTATCCGAAAGTTTTGCCACTGGTTCAACCAAAGTTTCACCATAGATGTTATTAAACTTTCTAACTATTTCGCGACACTGTTCGATAAGTGGTAATTGGTCTTCCCCAACTGGAACTAAATCGCCTTTGAAAGCAGTGATATCGGCAGCTTGGCTTACGGGGTATCCTAAAAAACCATAAGTAATACTTTCACCCATTTCTCCGAATAGAGCTTTCTTTTGTTTGATTTCCGTTTTTACTGTTGGGTTTCGCTCAAGACGTGATACTGTAACTAGGTTGGAATAAAAGACCGTAAGTTCAGCTATTTCCGGTATAGTCGATTGTAAAAAAATCGTTGCTTTATCCGGGTCAATTCCCACTGACAATAAATCTATCGTTAAAACTCTAACATTTTTTCGCACTTTATCGGGATTGTCAAAATTGTCGGTCAAAGCCTGAACATCAGCAATCTCTATAAAGGTATTATATTCATCTTGCAGCTTTACCCAATTGCTAGTTGCTCCAAAGTAGTGTCCCAAATGAAGGCCACCAGTTGGTCTGATACCTGTTAAGATTGTTTTCTTTTCCATAAAATCCCTCCTCATAGATAATAATATTGTAACATAATTGAATAAAAAATAAAATTAGGTTGAATATTTTTAAAGAAATTGCTATAATATACGCTCATAAAGAGGGGATTCTTATGAAAGATGAATATTTTTACAGTAGTCTTCGTGATTATTCAAATGTATTTAAAAACTATTTTCCCATTATTTATAATGAACTTTACGACATTTTAAATATTCATGACGAAATGCCATTAGAAAAACCAAGGGAAGTTCCTTTGAGAAAAGTGAGCCACGAACAAGTTATTGCGTATGTTCGTGAATTTTTGCATAGTATTTCACCGGAATATGAAGAAACTTTCAATCAGATGGTGGAAAAGGATATTCATATCGTTACTGAAGCTGAATTAGAAAATAGAATACAAAACCAAGATTTTAGTCAAGATCAGTTAGAGCTTTGGTTAGAAGCTAAGGACATTTATTATCCTAATAATGGTTTCTTGGGATTTAATATTGGCAGTTACTACGATGGTAATATAGAGGATGTCTATTCCATTTTTGTCTTTTCAAATGAATCGATTAGGGACTGTTTCACCCTTATTCACGAGTTAACGCATTATATAGCTGGTTGGCTTAAGACTGATTGTGAATCAAGTGAAATTCAACCCATATTGTCAGAATTTCTTTTTGCGAACTTTATGCTTAAAAATCATCCGGAATATGAAGATGAAATTAATTACATAATGAATGACCGAATTTATGAATTTCATAAAACGTTTGCTGAATTGTACCATTATTATGATGTAATCGATATCTATGAAGAAAAGGGCGAAGTGACCAAAGAAGATTTATCACTCGATGAGGCAGAATTTGACAAGTTTAAGGATGATATAGATGATAACGTTATCAATAAACAAATAATTTATAACTGGGCATTGGGTCGTGTTTTAAAAATGATTGATGTTTTGCCGGAAGAAGAACTTACTAATGCTTATTTGCGATTGAATGATTTTTTTACTCTTAATGATGAAAATGATTATTTAGATGTGGTTGATTTGATTATGGAAAGTCCTAGAAAGAATAAACAGTATGTAAAGAGTATTAAGGAGATTTATAGTAATGATAGATGAGAAACAATATGTAAAGAATTTAAAGACTAAATATCCACGTTTTTATCGTGATGTAAGACCAATAAATGTTGTGTATAAATTGAATCGTAAAGTCCCTGAAAATTCTATTAAATTGAGTGAGTTTAATTATTTAGAGACAGTAACTTTAGTTCGAAATTTTTTAGATGAATTAGATCCTAGAATGGGGAGATACTTTCTCAATCTAGTTATGAACAAGACTATTCGTTTTTATAGTGATGAAAAGATTAAATATATATTAGAGAATAGTAATTCCGAATTGGAAAAAGAAAATATGTATATCTTATTATCTTCTGGTGGATATACTCTATCTTGTTTAACTGACAATAGAAAAAGTGGCATTATCTGTATTGCTGCCAACAACGATTTAGGAGATGGCCACGTTTTAGTTCACGAACTATTTCACACATTTAATAGACATAGTTCAATCGCGTCTAATATAAAATATTTTGACACTAGTGAGATTCTTCCAATTCTAGCAGAAAACGTCTATTTAGATTTCTTGAACAGACAGAACGTTTCTAAAATAGAAGTCGCTGAGCTTAAAAACAAAAGAGAAAGATTAAACATTGACGTTTTTAATCACGTCGAAGAGTTGTACGACTTTTTAGCTGGTAAAAAAGATGGAGAAGAAATTACGATTTTTGAAAACGAGAAACTACTTAAAATTTTTGAGGAACAAATTCCTTATCAATATGCTGGTTATTTCGGTCATAAGATATGGCGTAAATCATATGAAGATAAGAAGAAGATTCTACTCGAATCTTGTAAAAGAGCACAGAAAGATAATAAAAATAGTTTGGTAAAAATGCTTCGTAAAATTTAGTGTCAGTTTACATAATTTGACTAATTTGCGGATTTGTGTTATAATACACGACCAATTGAAGGGTTTGGCATCTCAAGAGATAAATTTAGATGTGTGGTGGTAAAGATGAGAAATTTAAAAGCATATTCCAAACTTTTATTAGGAGATATTAATTTTAAAGTTAGACCGCTTAAGATTTCATTGAGTCGTTCGTTTTTCTTTAACTATGATGGTGACGATGGGATTTATTATCGTAAGAGTAGGTCTGTTCCCCGTAAAATGGAAAGTCGAGGAAGAATTTATCATTTTCAATTAGATAATACTAATATAACTAGTAACTCGTTAGAAATTAATGATACGACTGATCAGTTCGATGAATATTTTTCTAGAGAGATTGTCAATAGACCAAAAATTACGAAAGTTAAAGATATCGTCGAGAAAAAGAAAAAGATGGTTAAACTATCTGATTCAATGGTTAAAAAGTATTATAAAGATGAAATAATTAATATGAATTTTGAACCAGTATTAAATATAAATATGGTAAATAATCAAAAAAATGTCGATGGGAGATTTATTGACAAGGTTAATTAAAAATTATATAATCTAATCAAACGTCGATTGGAAGAAGTAGGAGTATTTTTCTAGATAGAGAATTACTGGTCGGTGGAAAGTAATTAGATGATACTTTGAATAACATCCAAGAGTGCTTAAAGAAAAGGTAACTTAGTAGAATAAGCCGGGATACGCCGTTATGTAGTAAGAGACTATGCAAATAGTAATTTGGGTGGTACCGCGGATTTTTAGAAGTTCGTCCCTTGTGGACTTACTTCTTTTTTTATTATGAGGAGGATTTATGAGAAAAGATGAATTAGAACAAGTTCTTGATAAGATGTTGGTAAGTGGTGGCGATTTTGCTGAAGTTTATGAGGATAAAATCACTAATGTTATATATGTCTTAACTGATTCTAAGATTGATGATATAAAAACGCTTAATTCTAAGGGAGTTGGGTTGCGATTAGCTAAGGGTGAGGATATGGTCTATGCTTCTAGTGATAATCCTACTTTCGATGAAGTTATAGAGATGGCTGAAAAGTTAAGTAAAAGTTATAACGAAGAACGTCAGATCGATAGAGTGAAGTTAGAAGAAGTAGAGACAAAAGAAGTAAATAAAGTACTAATACCTTATGATAAATATCCAATTGCAAAAAAGATAGAGCTTTTAAAGAAGATGGATAAATTAGTTCGTGCTAAGTCGGATAAAGTTGTACAAGTTGAAGGAGCTCTTAATGAAGCAACGCAAGAAGTAGTGGTGTCTAACTCTAGTGGTAAATTAGTTAAGGATTGTAGAACGAATTTTAGACTTCAACTTTCAATTACATTAGAGGAAAATGGTAAAAAAGTAAGAAAGTACAATTTAAAGGGAAAGAATTGTGGTTATGAACTATTAGATGAAGTAGATATCGAAGAATTCGTTGAGGAAACTTACCAAGATGCGGTAGCGAAACTTAAAGCTGAAAGTTTTGAAGGGGGAAAATTGCCAGTAGTATTAGGTAATGGTTTTGGAGCTGTCATATTTCATGAGGCCTGTGGTCATGGGCTAGAAGCTGCGAGTGTTGCTCCTAAAGTTAGTGTCTTCGCCGATAAATTGGGTAAAAAAGTGGCCTCTAGTAAAGTAACTCTTATCGATGATGGTACTATTCCTGGGCTTTGGGGAACGAATAAAATCGATGATGAAGGATCTTTTCCTCAGGAAAATGTGTTAATCGACCAGGGAATTTTAAAAAACTATTTAGTCGATGAACTTTCTTCTAGAAAAATGCATTGTGAGGCTAATGGATGTAGTCGCAGAGAATCGCATAATTATGCTCCGACTGCTCGTATGAGTAACACTTATTTAAAACCGGGTCATGACAAGATAGAAGATATGATTAAAAGTATCGATTACGGAGTTTATGCCAAGTATATGAGTGGTGGTAGTGTCAATACTTCTACGGGAGATTTTAACTTTGAAGTCGATGTCGCTTATCTAATTGAAAATGGAAAAATTACTAAGCCATTAGAAGGAGTCAGCTTGATTGGTAATAGTCTCGATATTTTAAATAACGTTGAGATGGTCAGTGATGACTTGAAATATAGCGATGGATATTGTGGAGCAGCCAGTGGTATGATTCATGTAACGATTGGTCAACCGACGATTAAAGTAAGCGAAATTTTAGTGGGAGGTAGAAAATAATGAACTATCAAGAATTTTTTGAGAAATTGAATAAAAAGATAGATAAAGTCCAAATCACTGAAATTTTAGCAGTGGAAGAAGATGTCGAATACATTAACGATGATCGCATTAGTTATGAAGTTAGTGAGACGACTAGTTATAACATCAAAGCTGAAAAAGATAAAAAGACGGTCAAAGTTACAACTGACTATTTAAATGATGAAATAATTGATTTAATACTTTTTAAATTAAAATACGTTGAAAGTGTCAATGAAGATATATACTTAACTGATAAAACTAATAATAATGAAAAGGCTAATTTAAAAAAGGTAGATATCAGTGATAAATTTAGTGAGATAGAAAAACTTACTAAAAGAAGAAAAGACCATAAAGAGATTGATAAGATAACGATAATGTATTCTTGTAAGAGTATGACTAAAAGAATTATTAACAATTTAGGAGTAGATATATCTAGTAGTAGTTCTAATAAAACATTATATTGTGAAGCGATTGCTAAAAATGAGCAATTTTCTAAGAGTAGTGATATAAGTTTTATCATCAATGATAAAGAAGAATTTGATATGGCTGGTATTGTCGATGAGATGATTAAGCGTGCCAAGATTGCTTTGAAAGAAGAAGAATTAAAGAGTGGTTATTACAACATTTTATTTGAACCGACGATGTTATCTAAAGTCATTTCATCTATCGTCAGTGGTCTAAATGCTGAAAGAGTTCAAAAACATCTCTCTATGTATGAAGGGAAATTAAACGAAAAAATAGCAAGTTCCATTTTAACTATCATCGAAGATCCAACTGATAAAAAATATCCCGGATATAACAAGTTTGATAGTGAGGGAACTATTACTCATAAAAAAGAAATTATCAAAGATGGCGTTTTAAAGACTTATCTATACGACAATAAAACTGCTATAATTGATAAAGTCAGTTCGACAGGTAATTCTTACGGTGGCATTGGAACATCTAATATGTATGTAAAACCTGGTAAAAATAGTTATGAAGAATTATTAAAAGAATTAGATAATGGAATTGTCATTTCTGATTATATGGGAACATCAACTGCCATTAATACTACCAATGGTAATATGAGTATTCAAATAATTGGATATAAAGTAGAGAATGGTAAAATAGTAAGTGGTATAAAACCTTGTATAATGACTACTACTATTAATGATTTTTTGAATAATATCTACATGGTTGGAAATGATTTAAAATTTAAAAATACTAGTAGTGGTGCTGTTTCAGTACTTATTAAAGATATGAAAATATCTAGTTAGGAGGAGTTTATGAAAAGAATAGATACAAAAGAAATTTATGAACATTTAGATAAATATATGGATAGTGAAGTTTTACTTAAAGGATGGATTAGAAACCATCGTAAACAAAAAGAGTTTGGGTTTATTTCTTTTAGTGATGGAACACAGTTTAACCAAATTCAAATAGTTTACGATAAATCTTTAGAAAACTTCGATGAAATTCAAAAGTGGTTAGTGGGATGTGCCATTTCCGTAAGTGGTAAATTGGTCAGTAGTCCCAAAGAAAATCAAGCTTTTGAAATTCGAGCAACTAAAATTACATTAGAAGGAGATTGTCCAGAAGATTTTCCCATTCAACCAAAGCGACATACGAGAGAGTTTTTGAGGGAACAAGCTTATCTTCGTCCTAGAACTAATCTCTTTCAAGCCGTTTTTAGAATTAGAAGCGTAGCGTCTTTAGCCATTCACGAATATTTCCAACAAAATGGTTACCTTTATGTCCATACACCAATAATTACTGGTGCTGACTGTGAGGGAAGTGATCAGATGTTTAAATTGACAACCTTTGATTTTGATAATCTTCCTAAAGATAGTGATGGTAAAGTAGACTTTACTAAAGATTTGTTCGGTAAAAAGGCATACATTACTGGAAGTGGTCAGTTACAAGCTGAAGCTTTTGCTCTAGCATTTGATCGTGTATATACCTTTGGACCAACGCTTAGAACTGAAAACTCTAATACCAAAGTTCACGCTAATGAGTTTTGGATGATTGAACCAGAAATATCTTTCTGTGATTTAGATGGGCTTATGGATATCGAAGAAGATATGTTAAAGTACGTTGTAAAGTACGTTTTAGATCACTGTAAAGATGAAATTGATTTCTGTTCTAATTTTGTTGAAAAGGGATTGAGAGAAAAGTTAGAGAAATTAGTTAGTTCGCAATTCGTAAGAATAGACCACAAAGACGTAGTTGACATTTTGAAAAAAGCTGATGTCAAGTGGGAATTCCAACCTGAATACGGAGAAGATATTGCTAAAGAGCATGAAAAATATATTACGGAATATTTTGATAGTCCAGTATTTATAAAGAATTGGCCAAAAGATATAAAAGCTTATTATATGAAATTAAATAGTGATAACCAAACAGTAGCAGCGGTCGACTTGGAAGTTCCAGGAGCTGGTGAGTTGATGGGTGGAAGTCAAAGAGAAGATGACTATGACAAACTAGTTGAGAGAATGAAAGAGTTCGGCATTGCTACCGAAGGTATGGAGTGGTATTTGAACCTTAGAAGATATGGTGGATGTATGCATTCCGGTTTCGGTATGGGATTTGAACGACTTATCATCTACTTAACAGGAGTTGATAATATCAGAGATGTCTTACCATTCCCAAGAACCCCTAAATCTTGTGATTATTAAAAGAAAAGTGTAAAGGCTTTTCTTTTTTTTCGTTTAAAACCCTTTTGATGTTGTATAATAAATATTAGGAAAATATAAGTCTTTTAATTTTAAATATTTGTTAAAACTTTATTGTGCTTGTCTAATTTATATGTATTTGATTTAAGATTTATTAATTTTAGAGACAGCTTAATGATTTGAAATGATGTGTAAAGAAAGGAGGAAGAATGAAATTATTTCGTTTGAAAACCAAGCGAACGAGAGAATGTTTGATTATAGTATTACTGTTGGTATTAGTACTAATGTCAGTAGGTTATTCAGTATTGATGGCAAGAATTGAAATAAGTGGAACAAGTGAAATAACTAGTAATTGGAATGTATATATAAGTAGTATTACTGTAAGTGAAGAAAATGGAGGAGTAAGCCATGAAGCTTCTGTTAGCGATAAGTTAACTGCATCTTTTAGAGTGGGATTAAATGAACCAGGTGGATATGTCCTTTACGATATAACGGTTAATAATGATGGTAATTTGGATGCTGTACTTCAGAAAATTACCATTGCTGAAGATGAGGATGATGCCATAAAATTTACGTTATTAGGAATTGAAGAGGGCGATCCACTACTTATGCAAAATACTAAAACTTTCCAGATAAAAGTAGAGTGGGATGGAACAAAAGATTTTACTCCTAATGAAGAAAAAAATTTAGAATTAAAACTAGATTACAACCAGTCGGATGCTGGAAAATTTCTTCCAACGCTCGATCAGTTGAATGTACCGACATACGATATCGACAAAGATGGCTGGGCAACAGAAAAAACGGTAACTATTCACTTCCCAGCTAGATATGACGAATACATTTATGAGTACAGCATTAACAATGGCGATAGTTGGAATGAAGTTACAGAAGGCATTGATTACGATGTAACATTTAAAGAAAATGGAACGATTATTGCTAGAGTTAGAGAACGTTCTAGTGGAGAAGTAAAAGAGGGAACTACGTTTACAGTTAATCAAGTAGATTCTAAAAAACCGACTGCACCGAAGATAAGTGGTGGTAGTGACACCGGTGCTGTCAGTCGCGAAATTACTATAACAGATGAAGCCGTTGCTTTGAGTGGAGTTGATCATTATCAATATTATCTATCGTCATCTAGTACAAATCAAGAAGATGGAAAGTGGATCGATTTAGATAGTGGTGTAACTAAGTTTACAATCGATGAAATTGGAACTTATTACGTATTCGTAAGAGCAATAAATAATGCCGGTCAATACGGTGAGATAAGTACTTATCAAAAAGTTGTTATTGAACTTGGTAATGCTGTTGAGTATCTAAAAAAATACAAAACTTTAAACTCTATAAAAGATGGTGAAAGCGGTTTAGTAAAAATTGATGATGATGGAAAAATAACTTCTTCGTCGACTTTACGCGAATACAGATTTGTCGGTCCTTCACCTGATAACTATGTCAGCTATAATGACAGTACTTGGCGAATAATTAAAATTTATAAGGATCAACTAAAATTAGTAGGAGGATACGAAGTAGTTAATTATACTACTAATTATCAAGTAACTGCATATTTAAATGATACATTTTTGAAAGGTATTAGCTCTTCTTATAAGTCATTACTTACTACTTATCAACAATCTGAAGGTGCGATTCCGTATGAAGATCCTGAAACTCCAGTACCAAATCATTTATATAGATATTACGAGAATTATAATTCTGATGATATGACAACAGTTGCAGCAGTTAGTATGTTTGATTACGGCCTTTCAACTAATGGTAGTAGTATAACTTCAAGAAATACTTGCATTCAAAAAGATGTTCGTTATGAACCTGACAATGGTTGTGGTAAAGAGACAAACTGGTTAAATGTCTTTGATGATGTAAAAAGGGATCATCCTGGTTATACTGATATTACGGAACTTATCAATTTGCACTATTCTGGTCGTAGTAGTCGTAATGAGTTATTCTTACAAGACTCTGGTTATGCTGCCCAGACACTTGGTAGTACTAGAATACTTAGACCAACTATTACTTTAATAAATGAAGTCGAGTTTACAAGTGGTGACGGAACCAAAGATAATCCATATAAAATAAAAACTAGTTATTAATTAAAGTATAAAATAAAAAAAACGAGGAACAATAGTTTTGAGGAGGAATAATTATGAAAAAGTTTCTATTAGCTATTGCAGTCGTTTTTTTATTAGTCGGTTGTGATAATATGATGAATACACCAACTAAAAAAGTAGAAGAATTTTTATCTAAATATCAAACTAATGCCAGTGAAGTAATGGAAGATTTAGATACAACTTTATTAGATGAAAACGAACTTAATGATGAACAAAAAGAAAAATATAAAGAACTTATGAAAGAGCAGTATAAAAATCTTAAATATGAAATTAAAGAAGAAAAAATAGATGGCAATGAAGCTACTGTTACAACTGAGATAGAAGTAAACGATTTCAATTCTAGTTTAAAAGAATCTAATGATTATTTAGAACAGAATAGAGATGAATTTTATAATGATGACGTTCTAGATGTCGTAAAATATTTAGATTATAAATTAGATCAACTTACTAAAAAGAAAGATAAGATTAAATATACGATTGATTTTAAACTAAAGAAAGAAAAGAATGAATGGAAATTGGAAGAATTATCTAGAGAAGATTTAGAGAAAATTCATGGTTTTTATGAAAATTAGACTATTTCGATAGTCTTTTTTTTGAGTCTTTTAAGGAACATATAAATATGATATAATATGACTAGTTTGAGGTGTTGGTTATGAAAGGTAAGAAAATAGCCAGTAAAGTTTTATATCTATTTTTGTTGGTGCTAACTTTTTCATATAGTTTTTCTTTGGGATTTATTTACGAGAGAAGTACTACTTATGAAGTAGAAAGTAACAATTTTAAATATTCGATGTTATCTACTAGTGTTAAAGATGTAGTTGAACCTAGTGGTAATAATTTACAACTTATAAATGTAAAAACTGAAATAGAAGAACCAGAAGAAATTCCTGAAGTTAAGAAGGCTCCGATTAATGATAAAGAAGATCCTCAGAAGAAAAAAGGTGGAACTGGTAAAAAGGTAACTGCTAAAGAAGCAGTTGGCATGTATGAGACAAGTGGTAAATCAGTTGGTATTGACGTTTCTAAATGGAATGGTAATATCGATTGGAAAAAAGTTAAAGATAGTGGTATCGATTTTGCTATGATTCGTGTTGGGTACCGTGGTCAGTCTTCTGGAGAAGTTTTAATGGATCCATACTTCCAACAAAATGTCGAAAATGCAACCAAAGCTGGAGTAAAAGTTGGGGTATATTTCTTTTCAGTGGCAATAAACGAAAAAGAAGCTTTAGAAGAAGCTGCATGGACAGTATCTGTTATTAAAAAATATAGTATCACTTATCCCGTTGCTTATGACTTTGAAACCTTTGGCAAGTATCGAGCTAAAAATTTAACTAATGATGATCGAACTAAAAATGCTATTAAGTTTTTAAACTATATCAAGAGTAAGGGATATACACCGATGATGTATGCTAGTAAAAATGCTTTTATGAACAATTTTAATACTAGTAGATTATCTGGTTATAAGATGTGGTTAGCTCATTACATAACTGCAACTGACTATACGGGAACTTATCACATGTGGCAGTATACCGATAGTGGTAGTGTCCCAGGAGTAAGTGGTAATGTCGATATGAATGTAGCTAAATTTAAATATACAGCAAATGTCAATGCTAAAGCACCAACTACTGATACTAGTGAAGATGAGAAGTTGTTGAAAACACTATCTTTTACTTCTTGTGATGAAGAGGTAACGACGACAACAGCGGTTAAATATCGAAGTAGTCCAACTACTAATTTACCTAATTTATTAGGACAATTCCAAAAGAATGTCAAATTAAAGAGAACTGGTGTTACTAAAACTAAGGTTGATGGTTACTATTGGTCGAGAGTAATTTACAATAACCAAGTAGTTTATGTAGCTTCTAATTATCTCAAGTTAGTAGAAAAACCTACAGAATCTAGTGAAGAGAAGACACCGGAGATAGATCCTGATAAACCAACTGTTCCTGAAAATCCCGATGAAACTTTATCCGGTGAAAAAGATGGTACTGATCAATCAGGAAATTCTAACGATGAGGCTTAAAAGAATAGACTTTTAAGTCTTTTTTTTAGTATTCAATCATCTATTTATATGGGTGATACTTATGAAGAAAATTATCTTTTTCTTAATTGTTTTCTTATTTCCAATCAAAGTTTTAGGAATAACGACGAGTGCTACTAGTGCTATTGTGATGGATATGGATAGTGGTAGGATTTTGTATGAAAAAAATAGTTATGATCAAATGTTAATCGCATCGACTACTAAAATTATGACAGCTGTCTTAGCCATTGAAAACGGTAATTTAGATGATGAAGTTAAAGCTGGTGAAGAAATATTAAAAATGTATGGCACTAGTATATATTTAAGCCTAGATGAAGTTATGAGTCTTCGCGATTTGTTGTATGGCCTTTTACTTAGAAGTGGTAATGATGCTGCCGTTGTAATTGCAAAACACATTGCTGGAAGTGAAAAGAAATTTGTCGAGATGATGAATGACAAAGCGGAGGAAATCGGCATGAGCAATACCATTTTTAGAAATCCCCATGGACTGGACGAAGAAACACAAAATTATTCGACCGCTTACGATATGGCTCTTCTTTCCAGTTATGCAATGAGTCTTAAAGATTATCGAACTATTACTAAAACGACCAAATATATCACTAAGACAGAAGACAAATCTTATATTTGGTATAACCGAAACAAACTTTTAACGAGGTATGACTATGCCACTGGTGGAAAAAATGGATATACCCCTAAAGCTGGAAGAACATTAGTAACTAATGCCCAAAAAGGAGAATTTAAGCTTACTGCTGTTACTTTAGATGATAGTAATGAATATGATTCACACATTAAAATGTACGATTACGCTTTCGATAAATACGAACGTTACTTATTGGTAGATAAAAATAAATTTAAAACTAATGATACATATTATGGAGGAAAACTCTATATAAAAAATTCTTTTTATTATCCCCTTACCAAAGAAGAAAAAAGTAAGATCGATGTTGCAGTTAAATTGGTCAAAAAGAAAAATTATAAAAACAATGATACTGTCGGTGAAGTAAGAGTTTATTTAGACGGTAAAGAATTGGATAGACAAAGTGTCTTTGTCAGAAAGATAAATACCCCCAAAAGTGGATTTGAAAAGATTAAAGATTTCTTTAAAAATTTGATAAAATAGTGTATAATCACTTTCGAGGTGATTGGATGGAACGTTTACAAAAAGTCATTGCTAGAAGTGGTGTTGCATCGCGTAGAAAAGCTGAAGAATTAATTACGACAGGACACGTTGAAGTAAATGGAGAAAAGGTTTTAGAACTCGGCGTAAAAGTTAAGGATAATGATGTAGTTACGGTTGATGGTGTGAAGATTGATCGTGAAGAAAGGGTTTATTATTTGTTGAATAAACCGAGAGGAGTTATTACTTCGACTAAAGATGAACATCACCGTAAGACAGTTGTCGATTTAATCGATGATAGTCGTAGAATATATCCAGTGGGAAGACTTGATTATGATACTACGGGTGCAATTATAATTACTAACGATGGCGAACTGGCCAATTTACTTATGCATCCTAAGAGTATGATAGATAAAGTTTATATTGCCAAGATAGAGGGTGTGTTATCTCCTAGCGATATTATGAAATTAAAAAGAGGTTTAGTTATAGACGGCGTTAAGACTAGTAAAAGTAAAGTTAAAATTAAAAGACATGATAAAGTTAGTAATACATCTATTGTCGAGATTACAATTCATGAGGGTAAAAATCATCAGGTTAAAAAAATGTTTGAAGCAGTTGGGACTAAAGTTATCAAGTTAAAAAGAGAGAAATATTCTTTTTTAGATGTTAATGATTTAAAATCGGGTGAATATAGAAAGTTGAATCCTAAAGAAGTTCAGAAATTATATGGTGAAGTAAAAAATACAAGGTAAATTCCTTGTTTTTTTGTGTAGTTTATTGACATAAAAAAGATGAAATAGTAAAATTTTTATTATAGGCTAGGATAGTGGAGTGTTGATATGAAATTAAATAAAAAAGGATTTACGTTAATCGAATTGTTAACAATAATAATATTGTTGGGGATAGTAATAACAATCGCAGTACCGAGTATATCAGGAAGGATCGCAAAGACTAGGAATAAGACGTACTCATTACACGAACAAGCGATGAAAGAAGCAACCGAGAACATGATGAATAGATGCTTAGAGAAGAATGGTGAAATGTGTAATATGCCAAAGAATGGCGAGAGAATGAAAGTTTATCTAAGTGAGTTAGTCGATAA
>CANRCI010000006.1 GCA_947629075.1 uncultured Bacilli bacterium
GCATGATAGAAGAAATGCTGCCATCGAAGCGGCCATTCCGATGCATATAGTAGAAACGTCACTCTTTACGAAGTTCATCGTATCAAATATGGCCATACCACTAGTGATGGAACCACCGGGAGAATTTATGTATAGATGAATATCTTTGTGACTTAACGAATCTAAATACAACAGTTGTGCAACAATACTATTTGCACTTATATCATCTATTTCTCCACTTAAAATGACGATTCGATCTTTGAGTAATCTAGAATAAATGTCGTAACTTCTTTCAGAACCGCCTTCTTTGTCAATAACTACCGGAACTAAACTCATTTTTATCACCTATAATTATAATAGTAAAAACCTGCTTTTTTTATACATGAAATTTAACGACGTGAAATTATTTTACCCTTCTATATGATTAAGATTTTAAATTTAAAGAAAAAACTTTATTAAAGAAATATTTATGTTATAATGATATAGTAGAATTAAACTATAGTAAAATAGAAGGGAAGTAGTAGTATGTATTGTAAAAAATGCGGAAATTTATTAACACCTGGTGATACTGTGTGTAAGAATTGTGGCGAACCAGTAACACCAGTAACTGAACAAAATGTTCCAGGAATGAATCAAATGGGAATGGATCCTAATGCAGTGGGAATGGCTGCGCAAAATAATTTAAATCAACCTGAAATGATGAACATGCAAAGTAATGTTCCAAACGATCAAGTTGGTCTTAATAATATGGCTCAACCAATGGATAACTCAAATGTCAACAATTATAATCCCCAACCAATGGACGCTCAACAGGTTAATCCGCAACCAATTAATCCACAGGGAATGGGTATGAATCCTCAACAACCGATGGATATGAATCAGAATATGCCTCAAACGTCTGATCCAATTGGTTCTCAAAGTAATGTCAATCTTCAAAATGGAAATAAAAAGTCACCATTTATTCTTATCGCTATAATACTTGGAATTATCATTGTCATTTTAGTCGGGGTTGTAGTTTTTAAAGCTTTATCCGGTGATGACAATAGTAATGTTAACGATAATAATCCTTCAACTAATACAGAAACTAGCACTGAAAACCAAAACGATAATGGCAATGTTTCTTCAGTGACAAATAGTAATAAAGGAGAATACAAAGGATTTGAATTTGAGGTTCCTAGTGGTTATGTATTCTCAGTTGAAGATGGATATTTACAATTAGTAAATAATAGTACTTTAGTTGCTGTGATGGGTCAGGTATTAAGTTATCAAAATGTAGCTGCTATTGAAGCAAACACACAAGAATTTATAACAGAATTAAAAAATGCAGGATATACTGTTATTTCAAATAATAAAAAGACTTATGGTGGAGCTGAGTGGTATTTATTTGAAGTTCAATTACAAGGTAAAGACCTTACATTTGGTTTTGTCAATTTAGGAGAAAACTTCTTACTTGAATTATGTATCTACAATGCTGGTGGTAAAGTAATTGATGATCAAATATTTAACGAATTGACAAGTATGGTAAAATCAGCTACTTATTATGGATCTAGTGAATTCTCTAACTCTGGTGAAAGTGCTTCTAAAGTAACATTTGATTTTGCTAACAATATAGATAAAAAATTAAAATAGTTATCGCAAGATAACTTTTTTAAGAATAGTAGTGTGATATTATGATTTGTAATAGATGTGGAAAAGAAGTTACCAATGGTGCTAACTTTTGTAATTATTGTGGCAATCCTTTAAATAACAATCAACCATCTAATAATCTTTCGTTTAATTTGAGTAAAGGCCAGAAGATAACGATAATTGCTATGATGATTTTTATTATAATTCTCTTGCTCTTAGCAGTTACAATTAATCCTTCTCAGAGAAATGTAAAAAAAGAAACCCGTACAGTGATGCTTTATATCGTTGGTAGTAATTTAGAGACGGAGGGTGGTATTGTCTCCGCTGATCTTGACTCAATAAAACCAGAAAATATCGATTTAGAAAATACCAACGTAATTTTATATACTGGTGGTACTAAAGAATGGCATAACTTTATTAAAAATACTGAAAATGGTGTTTACATTTTGAAAAAAGATGGTTTTGAACAGATAGATTCTCAGAAACAATTAAATATGGGCGAACCGAGTACCCTATCAAATTTCATTAACTATGTCTACGATAATTATAAAACGGAAAAGTATGATTTAATTTTATATGATCATGGTGGTGCCATTGATGGTGCTATATACGATGATATTTCAGTTGATAATCTATCATTGAGTGATATGGATATTGCCTTAAAAAATACTCCTTTCAAAGAAAAAAATAAATTAGAAGCCGTTTTATTTAGAACTTGTCTAAATGGTTCTTTAGAGATAGCTAATGTCTTCGCTCCGTATTCCAAATATCTAATCGCATCCGAAGAGATTTCTTATGGATCTAGGTATAGTGATGTTTTGGGATTTATAAATCTTATCAAGAATAAGGATGATGGAGCTCAATTTGGTTTAAAATATTTAAACCGTTATCAAACACAGATGGATTTGATTGATCCTCATGGTTCAGTCGTAAGAACTTATTCGGTTATCGATTTATCAAAAATTGATGAAGTTAACAAAGCTTTAGATAATTTTGTTTCCAATATCGATATTCAGAAAAATTATAATGAAATTTCTAAGGTTCGCAATAGTATATATCAATATGGTCAAGAAGAAGAAAACTATGATATGGTTGACTTATATAATCTTGCGAACAATCTAGCTAAATATTCTAATGGGTCAGCTTCTAACTTGATGAAAGCTATCGATAATGCGGTAGTATATAACGATACCAACGATAAAACTTCTCATGGATTATCGATATATTTCCCTTATAAGGGACAACAGTTATATAAATCGCGTTTTATTAATATATATAATGGTTTAAATTTTTCTAAAAAGTATAATGATTTCATCAAAAAGTTTAACAATATTCAAAGTGGTGCTACGTCGTTTTCATTTGATATTTCCAAGAATTCACTTAGTTTGAGTAAAAATAAGCAAGAAGTATCATTTAAGCTAACTAATGAACAGATGAAAGACTTTGCTGGTGCTACATACACAGTGTTTAAGAAAGATAAAGAACATCCTAATTATTATTATTTATTGTATAACTCTAATGATTATAGTATAGGTGAAGATGGTACACTTACTACTAAAATAGATGGCAATATGTTAATGATTGATACTGATGAAGGTTACCAATACATAACGTCGTTCTACAGAAAAAATGGAAATGGTCAAAGATATAATTTTGGTTCATTATACAATAGTAACTTAGATATTCAGGATGAGAATTATACTAATTCAGTAACTTATTACTATGCTTTAGAAGACGGTAAAATCAAGGTATCAGGAGCTAAATTATCAAGTAATAATGAACGAATTGATGGTATTTTGTTAGATTTAAAAGATTATACTGATTATTCTATTTATATGTCTGCATATAGAATACTTGATGATAATGGCAATGTAACTGACGAATGGGAAAGTGCCCCTATAATATATGGATATGAAGAAAAACTTGATAAATTGCAATTTAAATTATCAGGAATAGAAGATACTGATGAAGAATATTATTGTGTATTTGCAATTATAGATGTAAACCAAAATATAGATTATTCAAAATTGATTAAGATAGGTGGTTAAAATGAATTGTAAAAAATGTGGTTTTGTACTCCAAAATAATAATGGATATTGTCCTAATTGTGGGCATCCTATCGATAATAATAGTGTTAAACGTGAAAGTAAGAAAAAAATTATAGGGATTGTAATTATTGTTCTTGTTGTAATAATATCTTTAGTAATTGGTTTTATGATTGGAAAAAGTACCAATAAAGATGTTAATGGTTCAACTAGTGCTTTAAACAATAATGAAACTAAAAATGATGATGAAAAAACCAATACTGAAAGTGAAGTTGGAAAAGATACTACCAGTGATAGTGGTACAGAAAAGACGTATACTTATAAAAGATTTGATGTTTCTAAGATTGAAAAATCTTTAGAAAAACAAGATAATTTATCTAAAAATATTGAGGTAAATGACATTTTCTTTAATAATTTAAAAGCTGACTATTCTAGATTTGAAAACGTTTATATATATGGAAAAAACAATAATGCTATTCCAGTTACGGTATTGATTCATATCGATTATTACGATGCTGAAGGATATAGAATTGATAGGGAGACTGTCGATGGAGTAATTAAAGCTAATAGTGAATTTGTTTTGTCTTCATATGCCAAAGATGACTCAGTCGATTATAAATCGATAAAACTTACTTATTATGCAACTAATATTAAATCTTATTATACCGATATAAAACTAAGTAATAAGGATGTAGTTGCTACTAGGTTAAGTGATGACACTATCGATATAACTGTTCATAATCCATCAACAACTAATGAAATTAAAATAGGACAAGTTGGATGTCTATATTATAAAAATAAAAAATTAATATTTGCCATTGCTGCAGGTGTCACTAATATCTCTAAAAATGGTTATGGTAAAACATCTTGCTACGAACACCTACTTAATGGTCTAGGTAATACAGATAAAAAATTAATCGATTATGACGATTATCGCGTTATTGCACATAGTGCTTATGATTATGATAGTGAAAATTACTAGGTAAGTTAAATATTTAGAGGATGGACTTAAAAACCATCCTTTTATAATGTCCATTTTATTAGCAATTACTAAATTTTATTATTATTCATACAATAAAAAGTGTAAATTACAAAAAAATTGAGCACTAATAGGTTTTAGTATGTTAAAATGTTATTAGGATAGAAAGAGGTCATTTTATGATAGACAAGAAAGTGAAGGTAAAAGTACTAGGTGAAGAACGTCTAGTATCAGAGGATGCGACATTTGAAGATTTGGCCAAAGAATATGAAGATAAATTTGCTTATCCCATAATTATGGCTCGTGAAAATTTCACTTATCACGAATTGGATGACAAGATTGAAGGAAATTCAGATATTGAATTTTACGATCTATCCAATAGGGAAGCTAATCGCATTTATTTCAACGGATTGATCTTTTTAGTAATATATGCGATTAAAGAATTATATGGCAAGAATACAATTGTGTTTGTTAGACATACTATTGATAAAGGTTTATATATCGAAGTAAATAAACCATTAACTAAAGAGATGATAAAAAATATTAAAGATAAAATGCAACAGACAGTTAAGGAAGATCGTAAAATATCGCGACTTACTGTCGATCGTATCGAAGCAATCGAATATTTTGAAAAGATTGGCGATAAAACCAAAGCGGGTATTCTTAAGTATAATATCAATACTTACATAACTCTCTATAAATTGGGGAATATCTATGATTTCTTCTTTAGTAAGATGCCGAATTCGACTTCAAAATTGGGAATCTTTGATTTGGTATATTTGAATGAACATGGATTTATTCTTATGTATCCTAGTCATTATTTTCCTGATAAAATAGGTAAGTATGTTCACCATCCAAAGATGTTTGAAATATTTAATGAATATCATGAATGGGCTAAAATAATGAAAGTTGAAAATGTTACTGATTTAAATCAGATATTAAGTCGTGGTAATATTGGTACTTTGATGCGTGTCGATGAAACTATTCAGAGTAATAAACTTTTAAATATTGCCCGTGAAATACATCGAAAGAGAGATAAAATTAAAATAATTCTTATCGCTGGTCCATCATCATCTGGCAAAACGACAACTAGTTTAAAACTTATCAATTATCTTCGAAGTTTTGGTTTGAGACCTAAAAAGGTATCGATGGATGATTATTTTATCGCTCGTAAAGATACTCCTAGAAAAGAAGATGGATCTTATGATTACGAATGTCTAGAAGCAGTCGATGTTGAAATGTTTAACGACCATATCGATAAACTCTTATCAGGTAAAGAGGTTTTAGTACCAACTTACAATTTTATCAAAGGGATTCCAGAATTTTTACGAAAAGAATCACTTGAAAAGAATGAGCTTCTCATTATCGAGGGAATACATGCTTTAAATCCTAAAATATTGGAAAATATTCCTAAGAGTAAAAAGTTTAAAATATACATCTCACCGATGACTGGTATCAATATCGATAACCACAATCGCATTTCCACTTCAGATAATCGCTTGTTACGTCGCATAGTTAGAGATAATCGAACTCGCGGTAATAGTGTCGAAGATACGATTGCTCGTTGGCCGTCAGTGCGAGAAGGGGAGGAAAAGTATATTTTTCCATATCAAGATGAGGCTGATGTAATATTCAATACCGCTCTTTTATACGAATTGGGAGTACTAAAGACTTATGTCGAACCACTTCTATATTCGATTGATCCTCGAAGTGAATATTATGTAGAAGCCAAAAGATTATTAAATATGTTAAAAATATTTCTACCAATGCCATCTGAAGAAATACCAGCTGACTCATTGATTAGAGAATTCATTGGTGGAAGTTGTTTTAAAGTAGATTAAGGAGGAAAGAAATGAAAAAAGTAGCAATTAATGGATTCGGAAGAATCGGAAGACTAGTATTTAGAATAATGGAGGAAGACCCAGAATTAGAAGTAGTGGCAATTAACGATCTAACTGATGCTGAACAACTTGCTTACTTGCTAAAGTATGATACTAATCATCGCAATTATCGTGTTAACGAAATTAGTTATGAGGGAAATGATATCATCGTTGGTGATCACCGTGTAACAGTTTATTCAGAGAAAGATCCAGCTAACCTACCATGGAAGGATTTAGGAATTGATTTAGTATTTGAGTGTACTGGATTGTTTTGTGATAAAGAAAAGGCCAGTGCTCACATCAAAGCTGGAGCTAAAAAGGTTCTTATCTCTGCCCCTGCTAAAGGTGATTTAAAAACAGTTGTTTATAACGTCAATGAAAACATCTTAGATGGTGATGAAGAGATAGTATCAGCGGCATCTTGTACTACTAACTGTCTTGCACCAGTATTAAAAGTATTAGATGATAACTTTGGTATTGTTAAAGGGTTCATGACTACTGTTCATGCTTATACTAATGACCAAGCAACATTGGATGTAGCTCATAAAAAAGGAATTAAAGCTCGTCGTGGAAGAGCAGCAGGTGCCAATATCGTTCCGGCCTCAACTGGAGCTGCCAGTGCAATCGGTGCGGTTATCCCAAGTTTGAAAGGAAAACTAGATGGAGCAGCCATGCGTGTTCCAGTACCAACTGGTTCAGTTGTCGACTTAGCTCTTGAACTTAGAAAGAATACAACAGTTGAAGAGATTAACGCCGTACTTAAAAATAACGTCAATGAGACACTTAACTATACCGATGATCCAATTGTATCAAGCGATGTCATCGGATCACATTGTGGTTCTCTAGTAGATGGACTTTCTACTAAAGTTTTAGATGTCGATGGTAGCCAAATGGTTAAAGTAGTAGCTTGGTACGATAACGAAATGGGTTATTCATGCCAAATGGTTAGAACTGCTAAACACTTAATGGAATTGTAATTTTAAAGTGGATATTATCCACTTTTTTTGTGGAAAAATTGTGTCAAAGAAATATCTCGTATCTTTTTCTTTTAAAAATATATGATATAATGAATTTGAATATAAAGGAGAATAGTTATGAAAAAAACAATTAGGGATTATGATTTGAATAATAAAAGAGTATTAATTCGTTGTGATTTTAATGTACCAATAAAAGATGGAAAAATAGTAGATGATAATCGTATCGTCATGAGTTTACCTACCATTAAATATGCGATTGATAAGAATGCTAAAGTAATTTTATTTTCTCATTTAGGGCGTATAAAAGAAGAGAGTGATCTTGTTAAAAATGACTTAGCTCCCGTTGCTGAACGTCTTGCTGATCTACTAGGTCAGGATGTCGCTTTTTCAACTAAAACTAGAGGTAAAGTTTTAGAGGAAGCAGTTAACAATTTAAAACCCGGAGAAGTATTATTAGTTCAAAATACGAGATATGAAGATCTAGATGGTAAAAAAGAGAGTAAAAATGATGAAGAATTAGCTAAATATTGGGCAAGTTTAGGAGATGTATTCATAAATGATGCTTTTGGAACACTTCATCGCGCACATGCATCAAATGTTGGTCTTGCTTCTAATCTACCAAATGGTGTCGGATTCTTGGTTGAAAAGGAACTTAATGAATTATCACGTCTAGAAAATCCTGAGCATCCATTTATTCTAATTTTAGGTGGAAGTAAAGTTTCTGATAAAATAGGGGTTATCGAAAATTTAGTTACTAAAGCAGATAAGATCTTAATAGGTGGTGGAATGGCCTTTACTTTTTTAAAAGCTCAGGGAAAGAATATTGGTAATTCCGTTGTCGATGAAGAAAGCTTGGATTTTGCTAAAGGAATATTAGAAAAGTATCCTGAATCAATCGTTTTACCTACCGATGTAAATGCTTTTGAAGAATTCAATAACGATGCTAATAATAAGGTAAAAACATTGGATGAGTTAACTTCTTCTGATTTAGGTTTGGACATCGGTGATGAGACTATCAAAGCGTTTGAGGAAGTTTTAAAAGATGCCAAAATCGTTTTTTGGAATGGCCCACTAGGTGTCTACGAATTTGAGAAGTGTACTAGAGGTACAAAAGCAATTTTATCCTATTTAGTTAAAAACAATATCAATACTATTTTAGGTGGTGGGGATATTGTTGCCAGTGCTAGTGAATTGGGATATAAAGATAAAGTTACTCATGCCTCAACTGGTGGAGGAGCAACTTTGGAATATATGGAAGGAAAAGAATTACCAGGTGTTAGTTCAATAGAAGATATATAGAAGTTATGAAGCACACAAAAAGAAATACAGTAATATTATTTTTAATAACAATTATAGTTCTTTACTTTATTTTGAAAGACGATTACCAAAACATTGTCAATGCCTTATTAAAAGCTGATTTTCGTTTAATCCTCATCAGTTTATTGTTGACTCTTATGTATTGGTTCTTTAAGAGTGTTGCCCTTACGACAATAGTTAAAGAATATCGTGAAAAGATCAAGTTAAAAGATATATTTAAGCAAATTGTTATTGTTCAATTTTTTAATGGTGTAACTCCATTTTCTTCTGGTGGTCAACCGATGCAGATCTATATGCTTAAGAAGAGTGGAATTAAACTAACGCATAGTACTAATATAATAATTCAAGACTTTGTGTTGTATCAATTAGCACTTATAACTTGTGGCGTTGTAGCAGTGGTTTTAAATCACCAATTTAACTTTTTGTCAGATAATGAATTGTTGCGAAATCTTACGTTTATTGGCTTTACAATTAATACTTTGATTGGAGTTGTCTTATTATTTATAAGTTTTTCGACGAAATTTAATAGTTTTGTCATCAATGTTATCATCAAAGCTCTATCTAAACTTAAGTTTATAAAGAATGTTGAGAAGACGACTAAGAATTGGCAAAAGAGAATTAGGGAATTTCATGAAAGTGCTGTTCTTTTACGCCAGAATAAGAGATTGATTATAGTTGGTTACATATCTAATATTTTAGGACTTATCTGTTATTATTTAACACCATTTTTAATCATTTATTCTCTGGGGTATAACATTGGAATTTTAGAAACTTTTGTCAGTAGTGCTTACGTTGCTATTATTGGTTCATTTGTGCCTATTCCAGGAGGTAGTGGTGGTACGGAATACAGTTTTATCGAGTTCTTTGGTAACTTTATTCCATCAGCTACTATTGTGTCGGCTGTCTTATTGATTTGGCGTACGGTAACATATTATTTTGGTATGATTGCTGGAGCCTTGATGTTCAGTACATTTAAAGGAGTGAAATTAGAATGCGAATAGGATTGTTTACTGATACTTATCCACCATATATCAATGGTGTTTCGACAAGTGTCTATATGTTAAAAAAAGCTTTAGAAAAAAAGGGACACCAAGTATATGTCGTTACAGTTAGTAATGAAAATATGAAATACGATGTCGACAAAGAAGAAAATGTCTTGAGAATCCCGGGAATTCCTATTGGTATTTACGACTATCGTTTGACTGGTATCTATCCCCTTAGAGCTCTTAACATAATAAGAAAGTGGAATCTCGATATCATTCATTCCCATACAGAATTTGGAGTAGGAACATTTGCTAGGATTTTTGCTAAACAGTACAACATTCCTCTAGTTCATACTTATCACACGATGTATGAAGATTACATTCACTATATAACCAAAGGATATTTTGATAAGTCCAGCAAAAAAATAGTTGAATATCTAACTTCCTTTTACTGTGATAAAACTGCGAATGAACTAATCGTTCCGACTAAGAAAACTTATGATTTGTTTAAACAAAAATACGAATTCGATAGAAATATTCACATCATTCCAACAGGAATTGAAATAGAGCGATTTTATAAAGAAAATGTCGATCAGAAATTAGTAACGGAATTAAAGAAAAAGTTTCTTTTATTAAAAGATGATTTTGTCATTGTCTTTGTCGGTCGTATTGCCGAAGAGAAGAATATTCCGTTCTTATTAGATGCTCATAAAGATCTGGTTAAAGTCTCACCTAATATAAAGCTTTTGATAATTGGTGATGGACCAGATTTAGAGGGCTTTAAAAAGAGAATTGCTAAACAGAAACTTACTGATAATATCGAGTTTGTTGGAAAAGTACCATGGGAGGAGATTCCAGCTTATTATCAATTGGCGGACGTCTTTGCAACGGCATCTACTAGTGAGACGCAAGGACTTACTGTTATCGAGGCGATGGCTGCTGGAATTGCACCAGTATGTATCGACGATGAAAGCTTTAATACTACAGTTATTGATGACTTGAACGGAAAAATATTTAAGAATCAGAAAGGTTATATCAAAGCTATTACCGAGTTGTACAACGATCGTCAAAAGTTAGCTGATCTATCCAAACAAGCTCGTTTAAATGCTGAAGTTCACAGTTCTAAATATTATGCTGAACGAGTACTTGATGTCTATAACAATGCTTTAGGTGGTAAGAAAACGTTTTTTGAAAAATATTTTAAAATCTTTAAAAAGAAGAAGTGATAAAATGAGTAAACTTATTATTGGAAATCAAAAGATGTCAATGAATAGAGATGATATTACTAAATTCATTGATGGTATTAAAAAGGTTGATTTAGAGACAGTTGATGTCATAATTTGTCCTAGTTATCCTTATTTGGACAGTTATAGAGATGTAGTATCTGTTGGTGCTCAAAATGTATCGATGTATGATAACGGAGCACATACTGGTGATGTTTCTGCTGAACAATTGCAATCGTTAGAAATTCCGTTCTGCATTGTCGGTCACAGTGAACGTCGTAGGGAATATCACGAAACAAATGAAGATATAAATACGAAAATCAAAAAATTGTTAGATAGAAACATTACCCCAATTCTCTGTATTGGCGAAGATGAACAGCAGCGTGATGAAGAATTAACAGAATCGGTGATTAAAAATGAGCTTGATAAAGATTTAAAAGATTTATCCCCAGAAAGTGTGGAAAAAATTATTATTGCCTACGAACCTATATGGGCAATTGGTACTGGTTTAACACCCACTAATTTGGAAATAGAACAAGCAACTAACTTGATAAAGAGACATTTAAAAAGTAATTTTGAAGTTTATCATCCTTGCGTTTTATACGGTGGTAGTGTCAGTGAAAAAAATGTTGATACGTTAAACACTATTACATCGATCGATGGCTATTTAATAGGTGGTTCTTCAACTAAAATAGAATCCTTCAAATATATCATCGATAGTCAAAAATAGATTAGTTTATAGAAAGAACGATTAAAGTTCTTTTTTTCGACAAAACTTTACATAAGTAGCTAATATTCGCTATATAAAAAGATAAAATATTGTTGTATAATTATACTTGCGTGTAGTAAGAAAGGATAGAAAAATGAATAACATTAAAGTACTTATGATTGATGATAACATCGAGTTAGTAAACATGGTTAAGGAGTATTTTAGTGATCACGCAGCAATTGATATATCTTTAGAAGCTCATGATGGATTAGAAGGTATGAGATTAATCAAAGAAAATCAAAGTGATTACGACGTAGTAATTTTAGATTTAATTATGCCGAAAAAAGATGGGATTAGTATTCTAGAAGAAATGAATGAATTAGATATTAACAAAAGCGTTATCGTTCTTACGTCTTATAATGCCGAAGACATGATTAGAAAGGTATCAATGCTAGGAATAAATTACTTTATTTTAAAGCCTTTTGAACTAAATGATTTAGAGAAAAGAATTATATCTTGTGTCGATAATAACGATTATCAGAATAGAAACATCGATGTGTATCGCAATAGTTTAGAGATATCAATTACTAAGATATTACATGAATTAGGAGTTCCTTCTCACATTAAAGGTTATCAATACATTAGAGAAGGAATTATTATGATATACAATAACCCGGAAGTAATCGGTGGTATAACTAAAGAATTATATCCGGATATAGCTAGTAAATTTGCTACCACTTCATCTAGAGTTGAACGTGCGATTAGACATGCTATCGAAGTTAGTTGGAATCGTGGCAACTGGGATCTGATGGAAGAGATCTTTGGTCACAGTGTCGATATCGACAAAGCTAAACCGACTAATTCTGAGTTCATCGTTACTGTAGCAGATAAATTACGTTTAGAATTTCACAATTCTACATTGATTTAAAAGTTGTTGAGGCAACTTTTTTCTTTTAAGAAATTCTGTTAACTTGACTATAATTTTTAAAAGAATTATAATTAAGGTATGAATAATTATGATGGGAGGCCATTTTATGGAACGAAAAATTACATCGTACTTACTTAAATGGAGAAAAGATACTAATCGAAGACCTCTTTTGATTTATGGATCTAAGCAAATCGGTAAAACTTATTCTGTCCTTGAATTTGGAAAAAAGGAATATAAAAATGTAGTATATTTCAACACTGAAAATAATGAAGAACTTTTAAAGGTCGTTAAGAAAGAGAAGACAATTGATCGCATCATTTTGAATTTACAAATGCTTTCCAATGAATCAATCTTAACTAATGATACTTTGATCGTTTTAGATAATGTAAATGAAGTTGATTTAGTTAATGCGATTAAACTTTTTGGTAAGACACCTAATGATTACCATATCATCATGATTACTTCATTAAGAGAAAATCTCTTAAAGTTCAAAGGTGAAGAATTACAATATCGCCAAATGAATGGTGTCGATTTCGAAGAATATTTAACAGCAACTGGTAATGGGCATTTGATCGATTTCATTAAGACATCATTTAAAAATAATACATCGATGCCATTTCATACCTTAGCTATGGAATATTACGATGAGTACTTAATGACTGGTGGTATGCCTGAAGCGATTGAAATGAGCATTCGTGAAAAAGATAACAAATTACTTATCAATTCTGTTTTTAATAAAATAATGGATACCTATAAAAAAGAGATTAGTGAACTGTCTAACTTAATTGATATAACGCGTAGTTTAGACGTTTTATCTAGTATTCCATATCAGTTACAGAAACAGAATCGCAAGTTTCAATATGGTCTTATTAGAAGTGGTAGTAGGTCTAAAGATTATGAGAAGGCAATAACTTATCTTCACAATAATGGTTTTATTTATAAATGTTACAAAGTAACTCAAGTAAAATCGCCATTAAGTAGTTGTAAAGATAAAGAGAGTTTTAAAGTTTATATGAATGATACTGGTATTTTGTACAGTATGATGCATTTGAACAGGACTAAATTTTTAACTGATGACAAATCGAAAAATATTATATATGAAAACAGTATTGCTATAAATTTGATTAATGCTGGTCATAATCTTTACTATTATCAATCTGAAGGTAAAGCTGAAGTTAGCTTTGTAATTCAAACGAGAAATGGCAAAATAATTCCGATTGAACTTGTCAATAAAAATGTGTCTAAGTCCAAATCGTTGACTTTATTTATGAATAAATTTGATATTAAAGAAGCAATTAGAATAACAGATGAGAATTTTAGTATTAAAAAAGGAATTAAATATATACCTATTTATGCTTTGTTCTGTCTAAATGAAAATGTATAGGAGTGATAGAGATGAAACCGCTTGTTCTTTGTATAATGGATGGTTGTGGAATAAAGGATGATGAATATGGGAATGCTTTTCTTCAAGCACATAAACCTAATTTTGACTATTTGATGAAAGAGTATCCACATTCTTTGTTAGAGGCCAGTGGTGTTAAAGTTGGTCTACCAGCCGGACAGATGGGAAATAGTGAAGTAGGACATATGAATATTGGGGCTGGTCGTCTTGTGTACCAACCACTTGAATTGATCAATTCTAAAATAGCAGATAAATCCTTCTATAAAAATGAAAAGATACTAGAAGTTTTTAATCATGTTAAAAAGAATAATTCCAAATTACACATTTTTGGTTTATTGAGTGATGGGGGTGTTCATTCCCATATAAATCATTTATTTGCTCTTATCGATATGTGTAAGCAAGAAGGTATCGAGAGAGTTTACTATCATGTCTTTTTGGATGGCCGTGATACTTTACCAGATATTAAGGAAAAGTTTTTAAGTGCTTTGGATCAAAAAATCAAGGAGACTAATGTGGGTAAAATAGCAACTATATCTGGTCGTTATTATGCGATGGATAGGGATAATCGTTGGGATCGTATCGAATTAGCTTATAATGCCATCGTTAAGGCTGAAGGACGTCGCGCTAGTTCATATCAAGAGTTAGTGGACATTACTAAAGAAAAGAAAGAAACTGATGAATTTGTCATCCCTACTGTAATTGATCCTGAGGGTATTGTTGAAAAAAATGATGGACTTGTCGTTTTCAATTTCCGTCCCGATAGGTTGCGCGAGTTATTTCACGCTTTGAGCAATCATTCATTCGATGGTTTTGAACGTGAATTCATTCCTAATTTAAAATTGGTTACGATGATGAAAGTAAGCGATGATGTCATTACTACTAATGCCTTTAAATTGGATGACTTAAAAGATACTTTTGGTGAATATATATCTGATAAGGGATATACTCAATTGCGAATTGCTGAAACTGAAAAATATGCCCATGTTACTTATTTCTTCGATGGGGGAATTGAAAAACATCTAAAGGGATGTCAGAGAATTTTGATTCCATCTCCCAAAGTTGCAACTTATGATTTGAAACCTGAGATGAGTGCTTACGAGATAACCGATAAATTATTGGAAGAACTTCCTAATTTTGATGTCGTCATTTTAAACTTTGCCAATGGTGATATGGTTGGACATACTGGTGTTATGGAGGCAGCGGTTAAAGCCGTAGAAGCAGTCGATGAAAACCTAGGAAAGATATATGAAAAAGTAAAATCTTTAGGTGGTACTTTAATCGTTACAGCTGATCACGGTAACTGTGAAGAAATGTTGGATAGAGAGGGACATGTCTTAACGGCCCACACTACTAATTTGGTTCCATTTATCATAACTAAAAAAGATATAACTTTAAAAAATGGAAAATTGGGAGATATTGCTCCGACTATGTTACATCTAATGGGAGTTGAAATTCCTAAAGCTATGACTGGTGACGATTTAATCGATGAGTAAAAGGTGAAAAAAACACCTTTTTTTATTTTGTTCGATTGTTTTAATCGAAAATATGTTCTATAATATAGCTGGTGATTGATATGGACAAACGAATTATTTTTCATATTGATGTAAATAATGCCTTTTTGTCATGGACCGCAATTAAAATGTTAAAAGAGGGATATGAACGTGATATCAGAAAAATTCCTGCTATCATCGGTGGAGATGAGTCCAAAAGACATGGTATCGTTTTAGCTAAATCACCCGTTGCTAAAAAATATGGCATCAAAACAGCTGAAACTATTTATAGTGCTAAAAAGAAGTGTGCCAATTTGGAGATCTTTCCATCAGATTATCAATACTATTCCAAAATATCTAAAAAATTTTTTCAACATCTCGCTAAGTATTCACCCAATATCGAAAAGACTTCAGTCGATGAGTGTTATATCGATATGACGGGGACTAAATTTTTATATGCCAATTTAGAAAAACTAGCTTATGACATTAAGGAAGAGGTCAAAGAAAAGTTTGGCTTCACTGTAAATATTGGTATTGCTAATAACAAGTTGTGTGCTAAGATGGCATCAGACTTTGAAAAACCTGATCGCATCCATACTTTGTACGAAGATGAAGTAAAGAATAAAATGTGGCCTCTCGATGTCGGTAAATTATTTATGGTTGGGGAAAAAAGTGCTACGAAACTTAAAAAATTGGGGATTAATACTATTGGTGATCTTGCCACCAGCGACACCAATATGTTGACTAAATATTTTAAGAGCCAGGGGATTATCATGTGGAAACATGCCAATGGAATAGATGAAAGTCCCGTTGAATATCGCAAACCTAAAAACAAAGGTATAAGCACGTCCGAAACTTTATCAACAGATGTTGGGGATAAAAATAAATTAAAAAAGATCTTGATGCATCAAACAGAAAAAGTATGTCGTGATATCAGGAGAAAAAAACTTTATACGACTACAATTGCGGTTACCATGAAAACTCACGATTTTGTAAGCTCTTCAAAACAGATGACTTTGGATAATCCGACTAATTCGACAGACGAAATTTCTCAATGTGTCATGAATGTTTTCGACAGTTTATATGATGGAGAAAAAATAAGAAATATTGGGGTTAGACTTAGTAATTTATCCCCTAACAATACGCGCCAAATTTCAATCTTTAATGAAAAGAGAGAAAGTGACGATAAGATTCAAAATGCTTTAGATGAAATAAATGATAAATTTGGTTCTTCATCGGTAATTAAAGCATCACTTTTAGATAGTGACAAATAAATTTTTAAATGATAGTATTAAGTTATATGATTAGAACATAATAAAAAGGAGGCAATAGTTATGGATATAAATCAAGAGAACATTAATGAGTTTTTAAATAAATACATTTCTTTTGTAAATCGTATAAGTGATAAAAATTCATATCCTAAAAACTTGCGACATGTTTTATATTTAATTGTCCCAGCATTTGTTCAAAAATATGGCTTTAATTATGAGAGTACTATTGAACGTTGTTTTGAAGAAGTGCCAATTATAATAAGTGAAAAAGAAAATGATAGTTGTACAGCCTTTTTTGCTAGAAACATGAAGAAGAATCCCGATGGGGAAAAACCTCTTTATTACACCCAAAAATATATTGTCTTGCAACAATATCAAAATGCCTCTTTGATTGAACTTTTCGATAATATTATTCATGAAATGAACCATGCAGTAAATTCGATAATCAATGAAATAAAGTACGATGAAAAGACAGTTTCAATGCGAACTGGACTGGTATACATGACATATGATCGCAATAATTTGAAGAAAGTTATCAGTAAAGACAATACGACTACTTTAGAAGAAATAATTAATACGAGACAAACTGAAAGTTTAATTGAAATCATTAAAAATTATGCTAATTTTGAGATAGATAATCCAGAGTTTTCTAGTTGTCTTTACAGTATTAAGTCTTCGATATCCTCTGATTATCAATCAAATGCTTATTTGTTACAGTCCTATGTCTGTAAGGAACTTATGAAGAATAAAACGTTTATTCCTACGGTTGAGAATTTGCGTTTTAAAGGAAATGTCGATGACATTCCATCTTGGTTTGATAACATTACTAATATCGATGGCAGTTATTTAAAATTAGCTCGTCTTTTAGATGAGATACTTGAAGATGAAAAAAAACTGGTCAAAGTTAAATGGTTTAAAAATATAAAAATAAATAAAATAAGAGAAAAGATAAATGCGGTATTAGAAATAGTAGCTATTTTCGATAAAAATTGTGTTTATAGGTGAGATAATGAAAAAGGTAAACATAGTATTATTTTTGTTAATTGGATTGGGTCTAGTAGGTATCATAGTTGGTAAAATTTATGTAGATAATGCCCATGAAAAAGAAAAGCAAGTAGTTGAAGTTTTTGCATATAAAAATAGTGAAACTTTGGATAATTTGATTAGTATTGTTAGGAATTTTGTCTCAGATAAAAAAGCGAATATCAAAGCTGTTAAAGGAAAGTTTGAAAAAAAAGAAGAAAAGCCGAAAGAGACGACTGAAAAAAATACGAGTTCGACTAATCAAAGTACTTACGCTACCAGTATTGCTGTCTTAAACTATCATTTTTTTTACGATGAAAAAACAGAATCTTGTAATGAAAGCATTTGTCTTTCCAAAACTATGTTTGAAAAACATTTACAATATTTTAGAGATAATGGCTTTAAGACCTTGACTATGGAAGAATATCGCGCTTGGATGTATGGTGAGATCAATCTTCCTAAAAAAAGTGTTTTAATAACAGTTGATGATGGTGCGATGGGAACGGGAAAAACGAATGGCAATATTTTAGGACCATTACTACAGAAATACAATGCTCATGCTACTTTATTTTTAATAACTGGTTGGTGGGATAAGAGCAATTATGAAACTAAAAATTTGGAAATCGAGTCGCACGGTGATTTGCTGCACGAAGATGTAACTTGTGATGATGGTTCGACCAAATATTTCATCGCCTGTCGTAGTAAAGAAGCCATTTTAAAAGATCTCCAAACTTCAATTTCTAAACTTAATTCTAAAAAAGCCTTTTGTTATCCTTTTTATACATACAACAGTAAAACTATAAGTGCGGTAAAAGAAAGTGGTTTTAAACTAGCCTTTATCGGTGGTAATAGAAAGAGTAAAAGAAGCGACGATAAATATAAAATTCCTAGATATGTAATCCATAAAACCACTTCGGTTGCGGCTTTAAAAAATATGGTTAATTAAAAAAAGAGAACTATTTGAAAATATTTCATTTAGTTCTATTTTATTTTTACCAATTCTTTTAATTCTTTGTTGTCGGTATCGGTATAAATATTTTTAGATATGACGTTACTATTCTTTCTTTTAAATTCACCATCTAAATAATGATAATAAGCTCCTGGAGTGATAACTCCATTTAGTCTGATGACGTCACTACCACTGGATGCTAAAACTTTGTCAACCAATTTAACGCAGTTGGTCCAAAGAAGATAGTAAAGTTTGTAGGTACTCTTATTGAATTTATAAAACTTGGCTTTGGTGTAACGATATAAAATGCTGGCATAGTCATCATATCTTTTTGATAAGTCTAGTTCTTGGTCACACTTCCAACGATAGGTGTAGCTTTTAACTTTTTCAAGTTCTTTATGAACGTTTTCCTTTTGTTTTTTAGTAAGTGAAAGGCCAAAGACAAAGATCGTTTTATTGGAGTGTTTCGTACAAAATTTGATATAGTCTTCCGGATTATCAATTTCAAAAAGTGTTCCTTCCCCGATTAAATCAAATAGTCTTTTCGATCTTTCATCATAGCAACCATAAGAATATACCTTTCCATCAAACGATAAATCGGCATGACCGAATTTACCAATATTAGTCTCTTTGACATGGATAAATATTTCTAAATCAACTTTATCATCGATTTCTTTGTTCTTTATTACGACTGGAGTTTCGTACTTAGTTAAAAACTTATTTATTTTGGTATAGACAGTATAGGGAATAAAAACGCTGAATATTATTGGTAGATTAATTCTTATATGTCTTCGGCCAGTAAATTGTTTAGGAAATAATTCTCTTAAATAATCGTATAGAAATGTTAATGATACCCCGAATAGATATAGGGAACTGATAAAGGTAAGAGTTGAGATGTTTCTAATTGGAAATAAAATCATTACATAGGCGAAGGCAAAATCGATAATACTAAAGATAAACATT
Organism: uncultured Bacilli bacterium; assembly: GCA_947629075.1. Classification (GTDB taxonomy): domain Bacteria; phylum Bacillota_I; class Bacilli_A; order RF39; family UBA660; genus CANRCI01. The sequence goes on from CANRCI010000006.1 coordinate 19,745, forward strand.
CTTAAAAAGCCATCAAATCCACGGTAGCGATATAAAAAAGCGATTGTGAATTTAATTAGTCCATTTACAAACATGTATAATCCGAAAGTTATCGGGAATAGCGCTAACATCTTTTGGGGATTAAAATAAAAGAAAACTCCGACTACTAATGTTGAAATGGATAACAATATATTTTGAACGTTCTTTTTCTTTAAAGTGCTAAAGACTAGAAAAATGAGGGATATAAAAATAGTACTTAATGAAATTATCAAGTGAATAGCACCAGCAAAAAAGTTGGGCGCTAACAGAAGTAATAGTCCTAGGACAAAGAAAGAAATGAATCCCGCTAAAAGCGAAACTTCCGATTGCATTTTTTCGTTCATGTCATCACCTCGACAACTTAAAGTCTATCATAAAAAGTAGAAATATGATACTATAAAGTTGGTGATGCTATGAATAAATTAGTTAGTGAAGAGTTTCCTTTTCACGGTCGTCGTTTTGATGTTGTGAAACGTACTTATGAAAATAGCGATGGTAAGTTGTATAGTCGGGAAATTGTTAAAACGCCTTCTGCTAGTATCGTTCTGGCCATTGATGAAGAAGACAATGTCATTTTCGTCGAACAACTTCGCGAAGCGATAGAAAAGAACACTTTGGAGTTACCAGCGGGACTCGTCGAAGAAAACGAAGATCCTAAAAGTGCTGCTATCCGTGAACTGCGTGAAGAAACTGGTTATGTAGTAAAAGATAGCGATGTTACATTTTTGACTTCTGTCTATACCTCTTGTGGCTTTACTGATGAAAAAATTTATATTTATGTCGCTAAAAATATAACCCGTGGGGAAACTTCTTTTGATGAAGATGAAAATATCGAAAAAATAATAAAAATACCATTTTCTAAGGTATTGGAAATGGCTAAGAATTCTGAACTAGAACAAGCTAATCAAAATGTTGCTATTCTGTTATATAATTTAAAAAAGTGATACTTGAATATCACTTTTTTTAATGATATGATTTAGTTGAGGAATACTGGGGTTTAAAATTAGATTGTGAGGTTAAAAAATGAAAGCTAGTTATAAAAATTTTAGAAAAGACTATAGAAATATATCTAATTATTATGATTACCTTGTAAAACTCACTAAAAACCATACTTTTGTAGGAACTACTAATGAATGGATAATTGACAATTACTATTTAGTTGTCGAATTAAAGAATTTAATGCGTAAAAGATTTCATAATAACTTAAAAGTAAAAAAATTAGTTGCTGAAAATGAAGAAATCTTTGACCTTTTATTAGATATTTATGAGAAACATAATTACAATGTTGGGTTTAAAACTTTGATTCGTGAACTAAATATGTATCAGACGAAAAACAATGTCTATTTTTCTTATTCGACAATTAGTATAATAGATGTTTTTTTGACGTTCATAATTATGAATAAACTTAATGAGTTGTGTAAGAAAAAATGGTATAAACAAGAACAGAAAGAAAAAGTCAAAGTGTTGATGGCTAAAATTGAGAAAGCCAAAAATGAGGATGACTTCTTCGATTTAAAAGATTTCATAACAATTGATGACTATATAGTTGAACACCCTGATTATTTAGCTCATCTCTATAGCGAGTTGAAAGAACTTGGGGAAATCTCTAATGATATCTTTGTCGATTTAAATAAATTGTTATCTAAAAATAAAATCAATTTAAAGAAAATTATTAATGATGAACATGAAGATAGTATCAACAACAATATTTTAGTATCTAATTTGATTAATGATTTAAAGATGGTTATTCGTCTTGACAGTGTAGTTTTATTAGATAAGATTAGTCGTACTGAAAAGTTGTTGTTAAAGGATCCTATTTATGATGAGATGACTCCTGAGACTAAGGCGATGTATCGTAAACAGATCGTTAAAAACAGTGAAAAAGCAGATGAAGAAGAGTACGATTACGTCAATAAGTTGATCATGAAATGTGACCATAAAAAAGAACATATCGGATTCTATATCTTTCCAAAAGAGAATTTGCAATTGCGCAGTGTTTTGTATGTAACATCAATTTTGGTTTTCACAGTATTGATAAGTTATTTACTATCACCATATCTATTGCAAAATAGATTGTTGAGTTTCGTTCTTTTATTAATTCCCATTAGTGAGTTAGTAATTCAAACAATCAATAAAATACTGACGAAAATCTTTCCAGTAAAACCAATGCCAAAATTGGATTATTCTAAAGGTATACCTAAGAAAGATGCTACGATGGTAGTAATTGCAACGATTGTTAAAGATACTAAGAAAATTGATGACTTGTTTGCTGTATTAGAGACTTATCATATCGAGGGTAATACCAATAATCTATACTTTACTCTTTTAGGTGATTGTAAGGAAAACAATGAACAAGATTATGAGTTGGATGAAGAAATTGCTCAGTACGGTTTAAATAAAGTTAAAAGCTTAAATGAGAAGTATGGTAAAGATTATTTCCATTTCGTATATCGCCGTCGTGCTTTTAATCCAGCTGAAGGTAAATATCTAGGATATGAGAGAAAAAGAGGTGGATTGATTCACTTCAATAAACTTCTTTTGAATAAATTGAGTAAGAAAGAAAAAGAAAAATATGTCTATGTTGAAACAGTAAGTAAATTAAAAGAAAAGATAAAATATGTAATTACTCTTGATACTGATAATAAATTTGTTTTGTCTTCTGCTCAAAAGATGGTTGGTCTAATGGCTCACCCTCTAAATAAACCAGTATTGAATCGTGAAAAGACAAAAGTTATTGGAGGTTATGGTATTGTTCAATCTCGTTTGAGTATTGATATCGAATCTACTAATAAATCAGCTTATTCACAACTTATGGCAGGAATTGGTGGATTTGATGTATATTCAACCATTGTACCTAATTTCTATTACGATTTGTTTAGAGAGGGAAGTTTCTGTGGAAAAGGTATTTATGATTTAGAGGTTTTTGATACTGTCATATCTAATACTTTCCCAGAGAATTTAATCTTATCTCACGATTTAATAGAGGGTAACTACTTGCGTTGTGGTTATGCTTCAGATATTGAATTAATCGATGATTTCCCAGCCGAATTTTTGGTAGATGCATCGCGTCAGTCACGTTGGGCTAGAGGTGACGTTCAAGTAACGGGATGGTTAAAAAATACTGTTAAGAATGCCAAAGGTGAAAAAGTTAAGAACCCATTAAATCTAATCGAACGTTTTAAAATATTCGATAACATCAGAAGAATGCTTATCGATCCCGTACTTTTGGTTTTGATATTTTTAGCTTTCTTCTATGCCAAGACTTCACCACTAGTAACATTGCTTGTCGTTTTGATAGTAATCTTCTTACCGATGTTATTGTATTTAAAAGATTTTTTGCGTCTACAGAATGCCAAAATGTTGTCTTTCAAATATTATGATGATTTAGTGTTCGGTAACTTTGCTATTATTTCGAGAGTCCTTATCTCTTTCGTTACCATTCCGTATTACACTTATCTATATTTGAATTCGATGATTCGTTCAATTTATAGAATGACGATCAGTCATCGCAATCTTTTAAACTGGGTAACGGCTGAAGATGCTGCGAAGACTATTAATAACGATTTAACTACTTATATAAAAGCTTTTAAACCTAATTATTTTGCTGTTTTAGTGCTTTTGATAATTTGTGCCTTAAATGGATTTAAGTATGCGATTGCTATAGCTATTCTTTCCCTTCTATTACTTTTTGCACCGTTTTTAATGAACATGATAAGTAAAAGTGAAGAGGATAAGAGTCGTGACTTGAAAGAGAGTGAAAAGACTGATGTTAGAGAAATTGCTTTTAGAACTTGGTTGTACTTCGATTCCCTTTTAACAGAAAAAAATAATTATTTAATACCGGATAACTATCAAGTTAATCGTGAGGAAAAAGCCGATAATAAAACGTCTCCAACTGATATAGGTATGAGTATCAATGCTATTATTTCAGCTAAAGAACTAGGATTTATCGGAAGAGATAAATGTCTAAGTCTTTTAAATGGCATAATAACTACTCTTGAGAAAATGGAGAAGTGGAATGGACATCTATACAACTGGTATAACATTGAGAGATTAGAAAAGTTGTATCCTTATTACGTATCTAGTGTCGATAGTGCTAATCTAGCAGCTTCTCTACTTACATTAAAAGGTTTCTTAGATCAATATGATCAATCGTTAAAAGAACGCGTTTCTGATTTGTTTGAAGCGATGAACTTTAAAGTTTTCTATACTAAAGAAGATGTGTTCAGTATTGGTTATGATTCGATTGAAGACAGATTATCACCATACAATTACAACAAATTTGCCAGTGAGAGTAGAATTTTAAGTTTCGTTTCTATAGTAAAAGGTGATGCACCAAGTAAGCATTGGTTATGTCTTGATAAAACATTGACTAAATATAAAAGAAGAAAAGGACTTGTTTCTTGGTCAGGTACATCTTTTGAATATTTCATGCCATTAATTTTTATGAAGAGTTATCCTAACACATTGTTAGATGAGAGTTACTTTTTCGCAGAATTTTGTCAAAAGGAATACATGCAAGAAGTCGATAAAAATATGCCATGGGGAATTTCCGAGTCTGCTTATGCCGAATTAGACGATGGTCTAAACTATAAGTATCAAGCTTTCTCGACTCCATATTTAAAAGTAATCGAAGACAAGAAACAACGTGTCGTTTTGTCACCTTACAGTTCAGCTTTAGCGATTACTATTTCTCCAAAAGAAGTTTATAAAAACCTAAAGAAATTTAAAGAAATTGAAATGTATGGTGATCTAGGGTTCTATGAAGCTTTTGATTACGATAACAATCAAAAAGTTTTGGCATACTTTGCTCACCATCAAGGAATGATTTTGTCAGCTTTGACTAATTATTTACAAAATGGTGTTATTCAAGATTACTTTCATCAAGATTTGAGAGTTAAAGCTTTTGAATTGTTATTAAAAGAAAAAGTTCAATTAAATCCAGTTATCGATTTGAAAATGTTTGGTTATAAAAAATACAATTACGACCGTGAAACAGTGGAAAACGATATCAGAGAATTCAACTATTTATCTGAAGTTCCCGAAATATCAGTGTTATCAAATTCTAAATATACGGTTTTAATTAATGATCGCGGTAATGGCTTCAGTCGATATATGACTACTCAGTTGAATAGATATCGTAAGATTACCGAACAAGATTATGGTAATTTCCTATATATTAAAGATAAATCAACTGGTAAAGTATGGTCTAATACTTATGCTCCTACTAATGTCATTCCAGAAAAATACAATGTCGTTTTTGCAACTGATAGAATTAAATTTACCCGTTATGATAATCAAATTACAACTAAGACGGAAATAATTGTTGCTCAAAAGAATAATGCAGAAATAAGAAAAATAACTTTGAAAAACCACAGTGATGAAGAAAGAGAGATTGAACTTACAACTTATAACGAACCGATAATTGAAGAAAATATCGTCGATATTACCCATAGAACATTTAACAATTTATTTATCAATAGTGAATTTGATGAAGCTAGTAAAACTTTATTAGTTTGCCGTAAAAACAATAGTAAGAAATCTAAAGCTTATTTTGTTGGTAAGATATTTATTGATACTGATATTGATTATCCAGTTACATACGAGACAGAGCGTAAGAACTTTATCGGTAGAAATCGCAATGTCGATGATCCAGTAGCACTACATCAAACTGATCTTAACAATACGGTTGGAGATAATATCGATCCCGTTATGAGCATGCGTACTAGTGTAGTTATTGGACCTGGTGAAAGTAGAGAAGTATACGTAATTAACGGTTATGCTAAATCTAAGAACCAAGCTTTAGATATCACTAATGATTACAGTAGTATTATCAATATTAAGAATGCATTCAGTTATGCGACGATTGCCAATAACATAAATACTAAACTTTTAGATTTAAGTGGTCCAGAAATGCGTAATTACAATATTATGCTTAACTACTTATATCAAACTAGTAAACGTTTTGTTAACGATGAACGTAAAGAGATATTGAGTAGAAATAGTTTAAATCAAACTAATTTGTGGAAATTCTCTATTACTGGAGATCGACCAATAATTCTGGTAGAGATAAGAGAAAGCGAATCGTTAAATTTCATAAGAGAATTATTAAAAGCTTATGAATATTTTAAAACTCGTGGTATCTTTATCGATATTGTCATTTTGAATTTGGAAAAGGATAAATATAAACCGATTATTAGTCGTGCGGTTGAACAAGAAATGTATAGAATGAATACGCTTCTCGATTTTGGAGATACTCCAGGTGTAGTCTATACATTAGATGGTAATGAAGTAAACGATGCGGAAAGATTGTTATTACATATGGTTGCAAGATTGAAGTTTGATGCCGAAAAAGATAAATCTCTATCAGAGAGTATCATAAAGATGCAACTTGAGAATAAGATGGGATCTTACTCTGTAAAACAGATTGCTGAAGCTAAACCGGTTAATAACATGAGCAAAAAATTAGAATATTACAATGGCTATGGTGGGTTTGATAAAGATGGTAAGGAATACGTCGTAACTAATCCTGATACTCCAACACCTTGGTTTAATGTCATTGCTAATCCTAATTTTGGTACCATTGTATCTAATAATGGCTGTGGATTTACTTATGCTTATAACAGTCAGATGTTTAAAATAACTTCTTGGACTAATGACATTGTCCTAAATGATAAGTCAGAAGGTATCAAGATCGATGACGTTGAGACTAATCCTTCTTTAGCTAGACATGGTTATGGTTACTCTAAGTTTGAAAGTAGTGGTGCAGATTATGAACTTGATACTACTCAATTTGTAAGCCGTGACGAAAACATTAAGTTTTATAGATGTTCCCTAAAGAATACTAGTAAGAAAACTAAAAAATATAAATTGTCATTCTGGATTAATCCAACTTTTGGGCCTAATGAAGAAAAATCAAGTCGTTACCTACTAACTGAATATCATGATGATTTGAATTCGGTATTTATAAGAAATGTATACAATCCTGATTTTTCTGATGTCAATGCTTTCTTAACTGCAACTTTACCTATAACATCGTACTCAATCGATCGTATTCTTTTAAAGAGTATCGATTTAGAGATAGAACTTAAAAAAGATGAGACTAAAGAATTTGCTTTTGCATTAGGTGCTGAAAAGAATTTAGATGATATTAAAGAATTGATTGATAAATATAGTGATGTAAAAAAGATCGATCAAGAATTAGAACACGTCACTTCTTTCTGGGAAGAGATGTTAGATGTAGTTAAGGTTAAAACAGAAGATGATAGTTTCAACTATATGATGAATGGTTGGTATCTATATCAAACAATTGCTTCTCGTCTTTACGCTAGAGCTGGGTTCTATCAAGTTGGTGGTGCTTTTGGGTTTAGAGACCAGTTACAAGACGCTACTAATATTTGTCTAGTTCATCCCGAATTTACGAAAGATCAAATAATTAATAATGCTAAACATCAATTCATGGAAGGTGATGTTCTTCACTGGTGGCATGATCAAAATAGATTGGGACTTAGAAGTAGATATAAAGATGATTTCTTGTGGTTGGTATATGCCGTTAGTGAATATACTAGAATTACCGGTGATTATGCCATTTTAGACGAAAGAGTTCCATTTGTCAGTGGACCACTTTTAGCAGATAACGAAGAAGAAAGAGGAATAACTTATAACTATACTAGACAAAAGGCTACGCTTTTCAACCACTGCTTAATTGCTTTGAATCGTTCGATGACGCAGATGGGTAAAAACAATTTACCACTCATCGGTGGAGGAGATTGGAACGATGGAATGAATAAAGTAGGAATAAAAGGTCGAGGAACTAGCGTTTGGTTGGGATTTTTCCAATACATAATTATTGAACGCTTTATCGAGATGACTAAGAATGCTAATTTTAGTAAACCGATCAATTATAAAAAATATGAAGATCATCTTAAGAAATTAAAAACAGCCTTAAACGAAGTTGGTTGGGAAGAAAACTATTACTTAAGAGCGTTCTTTGATAACGGTAAGAAATTGGGATCTATTTATAATGATGAATGTAAAATTGATTTAATTTCCCAAAGTTTTGCTGTATTATCAGGGGTTGCTCCTAAAGAAAATGTTGAAAAACTAATCGATGCCGTTGAAGATAATTTAGTGGATAAAAAATTAAAAATTGTTAAACTTTTAACTCCAGCATTTGTCAATTCTAAAGATGTTCCGGGATATATTATGGATTATCCTGAAGGAGTAAGAGAAAACGGTGGTCAATATACCCACTCCGTATCTTGGTATTTAATAGCCCTAATCAAATTGGGATATTATGATCGTGCTTACGAATATTACAGTATGATCAATCCGATTAACCGCAGTAAGACGAAAAAAGATGTCGATGTATATCAGGTAGAACCTTATGTCATAGCAGGAGACATCTATAGCAATAAAAACAATCCAGCTAGAGGTGGATGGACTTGGTATTCTGGAAGTAGTGGTTGGTTCTACAATATTGGATTAAGAGATATTTTAGGATTCGATAAGAAAGGTGATACTTTAAAGATTACTCCTCACGTTCCTAAAAACTGGAAAAACTTTGAATTAGAATATAAATACTTAGATACTACTTATAAATTTGTAGTAAAAGTAAATAGTAGCAAACATATTACCAAGTTGGATGGTAAAGAATTAAAAGATAATATTATTAAATTAAAGAATGATAAGAAGAAACATGATGTTGAGATAATGGTAAAGAAATAGGTGAATATATGAATTTTGATTTTAAAACTTATATGAATAAATATTTAGAATTAAATGATGAATTTTATAACCAGAAAGACGAAGTGATAAAAAATAGGTTTAATAGTGATTTAAGTCAATGGTTAGATGTAAAAACTTATATAAGTGAAGAAGAGAAGAACAGGATAGAAACAGTTGGTGAAAAAATAAGGTCGATCTGTGATGTTTTTGTAGTAATTGGAATAGGTGGATCTTATATGGGAAGTAAAGCTGTTATCGAAGCTCTTCTTCCTCTTTACGATAGGAAAAAACCAGAGATTATCTTTCTAGGGATAAATTTAGATCCTGATTACATTAATGAGACTTTAAATTATATTAAAGATAAGGATATCTGTGTCAATGTTATATCAAAATCTGGTAATACTCTAGAGCCTTCACTTGCTTTTGATATGGTTTTAAAAATTATGCGTGAAAAGTATAGTGAAGAAGAATTGCAAGATAGGGTATATATTACGACGGATAGAGAAAGCGGTACTTTGAGAAGGCTTGTTAATGAGAAGGGGTATGTCTCTTTTGAAGTTCCTCGAAATGTCGGAGGACGATTTAGTGTGTTTACTCCGGTCGGACTTTTACCATTGAAAGTTGCCGGTATTGATTTAGATGATTTTCTGGATGGTGCTAAAGTTGGTAATAATTATTTAGATGATGCTTTTAAGTATGCTAGAATAAGAGATATCATGTTGAAGAGTAATCGCTATATCGAATCGACAACTGTTTACCACTTCAAACTATTTTATTTTACAGAATGGGTAAAACAACTATTTGCTGAGACACAGGGAAAGAACAACTCTGGAATAATGCCTATTACTTCGCTTAACAGTCGTGACTTACATTCAATTGGTCAATATTTTCAACAGGGAAGCCCTATCGTTTTTGAAACTGTAATTGGTGTTGATAATGAAAGTGATATTTCGATTGATGGTAGCAAACTTACTTTAAAAGATATAAATGATATCGTAAGAGATAGGTTGCTTTGGCACACTTTAATGGTCATACACCTAGTATCATGATTAACATTGAACGTTTAGATGCCAAAAATTTAGGAATGTTACTACAGTTTTACATCCTTACAGCGATTATTGGTTCACTATATTTGGATCAAAATCCATTTGATCAACCCGGGGTGGAAGATTATAAAAAACTAGTTAATCAAGAATTGGAAAATAATAAGTAATAATAAATTGTTCTTAATGAATGTTAGGAACAATTTTTTGTTTGAAAAAATTTAATAGTTTGAAAAAAACAATAAAACTATATATAATACTAATTGGAAAGAGGATGTATGAAAAAAATAAATAAAGGAGACAGATTGATAATGCACAGCTATAAACACGATGGTAAAATTCATAGATCGTGGGATGAAGCTGTTTTGCTCGATGAAAACGAAGATTATTTAGTCTTTGGTAATGAGCGAACTCTAGTAGTAGAATCAGATGGCAGAACTTGGAGAACTAAAGAACCAGCCATTTTATATTTCTACAAAAACTCTTGGTTTAATGTCATCGGGCAGCTTAAATCAAATGGTATATATTATTATTGTAATATTGCATCACCATTTATAATTGAAGATGACGCAATAAAATTTATCGATTATGATTTAGATCTCAGAGTATTTCCTGATGGATCATTTAAGATTCTAGATCGTAGTGAATATAAATACCATAAACGAAAGATGAATTATTCTAGTGATTTAGATAAAATAATTAGAAGTGAATTAGACAATCTGATAGAAATGGCTCGAAATAAAAAGGGTCCATTCGTTCATGAAGAGATAATGAAATATCATGAAGAATATGACAAATTAACAAAAAAGGCGTAGCATTTGATATATACGTTCTTTTTTTTGTAAAAAAAAGTAAAAAAAATTGTAAAAAGTTGTTGACTTTACATTTTAAGTTTGCTATTCTTGGAATGTACCTTTTGAAAAGGGCTTTTTTATGGGAATAATTACTGTAAAAAAGTGGAAATATTTTAATAGATTTTCATAGAATATAGAGAATGTGAAAAATAATTAAAAGTTTTCCAAAACGGCATTTTGTTGTCATTAAAGGTAAGCGATAATCAACGTATCGCGGTGTGTCCAAAAAAAAGTAAAAAAAGTTGTTGACATTATTAATTTAGTTTGATAAATTATTAAACGTTGGCACAAAAAAGGATGCAAAAAAAATGTGACAAATGTGCCTATATCAAATGTAAAAAAATGCAAAAAAAGTATTGACTTGATGGGATATGTTTGATATATTAATAACGCAACTCGTAAAAAAGTTGCAAAGAAGATTTTGATCTTTGAAAACTGAGCAAAACGTCAATTTTGAGTAAGCTAGGATAAAAAAGTAAATCAAACTTAAAAATATATTTTTGGAGAGTTTGATCCTGGCTCAGGATGAACGCTGGCGGCATGCCTAAGACATGCAAGTCGTACGAGGTGGCCCAATGAAGCTGAGTGCTTGCACAATGTGGATTTGGATTC
>CANRCI010000007.1 GCA_947629075.1 uncultured Bacilli bacterium
TCGCTTTAGGAGTAGGGGGGTATCCTAAAGGAAGAATTATTGAAATATATGGACCAGAATCTAGTGGTAAAACAACATTTGCTTTACATGCAATTGCTGAGGCACAAAAACTTGGTGGTAGAGCAGCATTTATCGATGCTGAACATGCCCTTGATCCATCATATGCCAAAAGTTTAGGGGTTGATATCAATGAGTTATTGTTATCACAACCAGATACTGGCGAACAGGCATTAGAGATTTGTGAAGCTTTAGTTAGAAGTGAAGCAGTAAGCATAATCGTTATCGACTCTGTTGCAGCACTAGTACCTCAAGCAGAAATTGATGGTGAGATGGGCGATTCACATGTTGGACTTCAAGCTCGTCTTATGTCACAAGCTTTGCGAAAATTATCTGGTACGATTAACAAGACGAATACGATCGCAATATTTATCAATCAATTACGTGAAAAGGTTGGAGTAATGTTTGGCAATCCTGAGACGACAACTGGTGGACGTGCTTTAAAATTCTATGCTACCATAAGACTTGATGTTAGAAGAATAGAATCTTTAAAGATCGGTGAGAAATACATTGGAAATAGAACTAAAGTAAAAGTTGTAAAGAACAAGGTAGCGCCACCTTTTAAAACAGCAACTGTCGATATCATGTATGGAGAAGGTGTATCACGTGAAGGTGAGATTGTCGATTTAGCAAGTGAAGCCGGAATCATTGAAAAAAGTGGAGCTTGGTTTGCCTATAATGGTGAAAAGCTTGGACAAGGAAAAGAAAATGTTAAATTACTTCTTAAGGATAATCCCGAGTTAAGGGAAGAAATTGAACAGAAGACACGCGAGTATTATGGCATCAGTTTGAAAAAAGATAAGTAGTTATGGGGTTACCAATCGGTAACCTCTTTTGTTTGACATAGTATTAAAAAACTTCTATAATTAAATTAGATGTTATGATTTTTTGATTAAATTTAACATATAGATATGGAGGTGTATTTATGGAAATATTATTCTCCATTTTACTAGTTGGTTTTGGATTGACTAGTGGCTTTGTAATTAATTATTTCATTAATGTAAACAGTGAAAAAAGTGCTAACAAAAAAGCTGAAGCTATTATTGAACAAGCTAAAAAAGATGCTGATAAAGCTAAAAGAGAAGCACTATTTGAAGCTAAGGAAGAAACACATAAACTAAAATTAGATGCAGATAAAGAAATAAAAGATAGAAAGAAGGAAATAAAAGAATCTGAAACACGTCTATTCCAAAGAGAAAACAATATGGAAAAGCGTGAGGAGTTATTTCAAAAAAGAGAACTTTCATTAGATGAAAGGGAAAACAATTTATCTATTAAGCAAAGTGAAATCCAAAGTGAACGTGCTAAAGTGGAAGAAATAAAAAATGAACAACTAGAAATACTAAGCAAAGTTTCAGGCCTATCTAAGGAAAAAGCTAAAGATATGGTGATGAAAAGAGTAAAGGAAGACATGGCGAAAGAGATATCCGCATACATCAAAGAAAAAGAGGATGAAGCAAAATTAGAAGCGGATAAAAAAGCTAAAGACTTGATGGTTTTGTCTATGCAACGCTTCGCTGCTGATTTGGCAAATGAACAAACTGTAACTGTAGTAAATCTTCCTAACGATGAGATGAAGGGAAGAATTATTGGACGTGAGGGACGTAATATTAGGACGATTGAGGCAATAACTGGAGTCGATTTAATTATCGACGATACTCCGGAAGCGGTCGTTTTATCAAGTTTTGATCCATTACGTCGTGAGATTGCTCGCGTTACCTTAGAGACTTTGATTAAGGATGGACGAATTCATCCGACGAGAATTGAAGAGTTATACGATAAGGTATGCAAAGATATGCATGGTAAAATAATTGAATATGGTAATAACGCCTTATTTGAATTGGGTATTACTAGAATGGATCCTAATTTAATAGAGATAATTGGACGTCTTCATTTTAGAACTAGTTATGGACAAAATGCTTTACGTCATTCAATTGAAGTTGCTCATCTTGCCGGTATATTGGCTGGAGAGTTAGGTGAGAATGTCGGACTTGCTAAACGTGCTGGATTATTACATGACATTGGTAAAGCAATCGACCATGAGATTGAGGGAAGCCATGTCGACATCGGTGTCGATTTAGCTAAAAAGTATGGTGAAAATAAAGTTGTTATCAATTCAATTGCTTCGCACCACGGTGATACAGAAGCAACGAGTGTAATTGCCGTTTTAGTAGCAATTGCTGATGCTTTGTCAGCGTCTCGTCCAGGAGCAAGAAATGATTCCCTTGAAAATTACTTAAAACGTCTTGAACAACTAGAAAATGTTGCTAACGAGATGGAAGGAGTAGAAAAGACTTTTGCTGTACAAGCTGGTCGTGAATTACGTGTAATGGTTAAACCGGAAGAAGTTGACGATTTAACAGCTCATAAGATTGCAAGAGATATCAAGACTAAAATCGAAGAGACAATGCAATATCCAGGAACTATTAAAGTTACTGTTATAAGAGAGACAAGAGCTCAAGAAGAAGCTAAATAAAAAGCTTCTTTTTTCTTTTTAATAAATATATTATAATATTTTGTGGTGATGGCTATGTATATAAAAAATTTAAGCCTTTCTTTTGGAACAGAAGAGATTTTTGATGACGTTACTCTAAAGATTCCGGATGGAAATAAAGTCGGAGTAGTCGGGGTAAATGGAGCAGGTAAAACAACTTTTTTTAAACTTATTTTGGGACTCGAAGAAAGTGATCACGGAACGATAGAATTTGACAATAAAAAAAGAATATCATATCTTCCCCAAATAATAACTGATGAAATACCTAGTACTGATATAACAGTCTTTGACTTTTTATTGTCTGCCAGACCAATCGTTAAACTTCAAAAAGAAATAGAGAACAAATATATTGAAATGGCTAATGCTGATAATGTTAGATATAATAAATTGGCTAAAGAAATAGATAAGCTTCAGGCAGAATTAGATTATTGGGAGCCTTTCACTAGTGAGAATACGCTTTTAAAATTAATTTCTGACATGCTAGATGATGAAGATATTTTGAATAAAAAATTAAAAGAATTGTCCGGTGGTCAAAAGTCAAAAGTGGCCTTTGTTCGTCTTTTATATTCCAAACCAGAAGTTCTTCTTCTAGATGAACCGACTAACCACCTCGACGATAAAACTAAAAAATTTGTTATGAACTATTTAAAGAATTATCAGGGCAGCATTTATGTCATATCCCACGATGCTGAATTTTTAGATGCCATCTGCGATAAGACGTTATTGATCGATAAAAAACATCACAACATGCGCCTTTTCAATGGTAATTATTCTAACTTTCAAAGAATTCAAAAAGAAGAAGAGGAGAGAACTTTAAAATTATTTAAAAAGCAAGAAAGAGAAAAAGAAAAGTTAGAAAAGATAATTGCTAAATATATTCACGGAAATGAAAAGAAGGCCCGAATTGCCAAGGACCGTGAGAAAAAATTAGCTCGTTTGGAGGAAAATAGTGTAACCGTAGAAAAAAAGATGAAAACGGTCAATATAAGTCTCCACCAAGGTCGAGAAAGTAATAAGTTTCCCCTTATAATTAGAAATCTATGTTTTAGATATGATAAATCTGATAAAAGAGATATTATTCACAATTTAAATCTAGAGATACCTAGAGGAGAAAAGTTTTTGATTGTTGGAGAAAATGGAGTTGGTAAATCAACTTTATTAAAGTTAATTATCAGTGAGTTAAAACCGGATCGCGGAGAAATAATTTTAAGTAGTAAGACAGATATTGCTTACTATGCTCAGGAACATGAACAACTAGAAGAAGATAAAACTTTAATCGAAAACTTAAAAGAATTCAATCTGACATCAAAACAAGAAATAGCCTATCTCGGAAGATTTCTTTTCTATGGTGATGATTTAGATAAAAAAGTAAAAGTATTATCTCCTGGAGAGAGAAGTAGGTTAGCTCTTTTAAAATTAACTCTAAAAAACGCTAATCTATTAATCCTAGATGAACCGACAAACCATCTAGATCCAGAGACGCAACAGATAATGGCCAAAAACTTAAAAGATTTCAAAGGAACGATAATATTAGTTTCCCATAATCCAAGTTTTGTCGACTATTTGGGAGTAAACAGAACTTTAGTTCTTCCTGAGGGAAGATTGTCTTACTATGAGAAAGATATTGTTGAAAAATACTATAAATTAAACAATAAAAAAAGAAACTAGCGTTTCTTTTTTCTTATTCCATATTTATTACGTACCATTTAGAATTAATTTTACCGACAATAAATGTTTTTGTCTCGTGTTCAGTTTTGGTATCAGAGTTTTTGTCTTGTTTAAATTTAGTAGTCATATTTACGGTTACATTATAACCATCTTTGATTTCTTCACGTCCATCGTAAAAATCTTTAAAATCAGAATTTAAATATCTAAGTCTTTCACTATCCAACTTTTCCTTTTTTCGTATCTTACAAGTAGCACTCCATTCAGCGCCATCATTATCGATACTATCTTTTATAGAGTTAAAGTAGTATTCAAGATATTCAAATCCATCCTCATTATCGATTTCATCTGGAATGGTTTCTTCGATTTTTGCATAATCTAACTCGTTCATACCCTGACAGAATTTTTCTATTTGGTTTTCATAAGAATTATTTTTTAACCAAATAAATAGAATAGCAACAACAATTACAACAACTACAACACAAGCAATAATTAGACCGTATTTTTTTAAAAAGTCATTATTTTTTTTGTTGTTATCCTTTTTTTTGCCCTCAGCATTATTCTTTTTTGTCTTTTTCATAAAAACTTATCCTCACTTCCTATTATAATTGTATAGGTTTATTCTAAAAATGTAAAGAAAAAAGAGTATAAAACTCTTTATTTTTTAATATCTAATATTACTGGTAAGATAATTGGCTTTCTTCCTGTTAATTCATAAATAAAAGGGAACAAGTCAAAAGTTATCTGGGCTTTAATATCGTTAAATGAAACATTTGGTTCTTTTAGTTTTAAATTTATTGCATTACTAGCAATATTTTCTATTTTTTTAATCAATTCTTCATTTTCATTTATCAATATAAATCCACGAGTTGTAATATTTGGTTTTATTAACAATTGATGTTTTTTCATATCAATATTGGCGATTACAACTAGTATTCCATCACTAGCCATTATTTTTCTATCGCGCAATACCGCACCATTTATTTCACCAAGACGATTACCGTCAACATAGATATCATTAGCAATAACTGGATCTGATTTAGTAATTGTATGGTTGACAAGTGATAGGGTATCACCATTTTCTAAAACGAAAGTATTTTCCTTGGGAATGTCACATTCAACTCCTAAGTTAGCATGACTTTTAAGCATGCGGTAGTCACCGTGAACAGGCATTAAATACTTAGGTTTGATAAGTCTAATCATAAGTTTTAATTCTTCTTGATTAGCATGTCCAGAAGTGTGAATCTCATTAAGTGAAGTATTAGTAAATACTTTAACACCTTGTAAATATAGCTTGTTGATCGTTCTACCAATTGCTATAGCATTACCTGGAATAGGTGAAGATGAGAATACAACGACATCATCTGGTCTAAGTTTAATCTGTTTATGGGTACCTTTAGCAATTCTAGAAAGTGCTGCTAAAGGCTCTCCTTGAGAACCAGTACATAAAATAGTTACTTCACCAGGTTTTAAATTATTAGCTTCTTCCGGTGTAACGAAAATATCTTGGTGACTTATATAACCACCTTTAAGCGATATTTCGATGTTGTTTTCCATACTACGTCCGAAAACGCAAATTTTACGATTATGATTATAACAAGTTTCAACTATATGTTTCAAACGATATATATTTGAAGCGAAAGTAGCGATAATCATACGCCTTGATTGATATTTATCAAAGATATCATTTAGAGCATTATCAACCTTACTTTCACTGATACTCATACCTTCATTTAAAGCATTAGTAGAGTCACTTAACAATAAATCAACTCCATTTTTTCCTATCTCGGCCATCTTATGAAGGTCAGCCATAGGACCAATTGGTGTTAAATCGAATTTAAAATCACCAGTTGTTACGATATTACCATTAGGTGTCGATATTAAAATACCATGTGAATCTGGAATAGAGTGAGTAGTCCTAAAAAATTCAACCTTTATGTGTTTCCATTTTAGTACAGTTTCATCTGTATACACAAAAAGATTATCATATCTTATGTTGCGATCTTCTAATTTTAATCCAATAAGCTCTTTTGCCTGATTAGGGGCATAAATAGCTGGTATCTCAACATTTTGTAAAAGATATGGAATACCACCGATATGATCTTCATGACCATGGGTAATTATTAAAGCTTTAATTTTATCTTGATTTTGTTTCAAAAAAGTAAAGTCTGGTAAGATGTAATCAATACCTAAAAGTCCACCTTCTGGAAAACAAATACCCGCATCAATAATAACTAATTCATCTTCATGCATTACACAATACATGTTTTTTCCAACTTCACCTAAACCACCTAAAAAGATAATCTTGGTTTCTTTAGGTTTTTTATTCATTAAACTCTCCTTTCCTTACTAAAAGAACTGACTATGAAATTATACTATGAAAAGCCATTTTTGTCTAGAGCGATGAAAAAATTAAGGTTTAATTTACAAAAAAAAGAAACTATTCAGTCTCTTTTTTTTCACTATCTGTAGTTTGATCATCGGTTGTAGTATCAGTAGTAGTATTATTGCTAGCTTCTTTAGCAATCGTTAAGGTAATACGTGTTTTATTTGCAGCTAACGACTTAACACTAGTACCACTAGAAATGTTCTGTTTTATTATCTTACCAACTGTACAAGTAGAACATTCTTCGTAATTATAAGAAATGTATACAACATTTGAGAATTTACTACTCCAAACGTCGACATCAGCTTTAGTCTTACCTATAAAATTAGGAAGAGTACATACATTGCTAGATTCATTTTCACTGGTAGAACAATCGATTTTATTACTTGAAGGTTTACTGTTAGTAGCATTATTTACGATTGTTAAAGTAATCGTTTTACTAGTCAAGTTATCGACTCTCTTTTTAGCTGGTGCGCTTTGAGCGATTATTTGACCGGTACTGTATTGACTGTTGGCAACTTCCTTAAAGACAATTGTTACACCATTTCTGTTTCCCCAAGAAGTAGCACTAGATCTTGAATAATTAGTAAAATCAGGGACTAAGGTATATGAGCTAGAAGAATTATAAGGACCAGCTCCAATAGTTTTCTTCTCATATTTTTCATTTATTGAATAACTGAAACTCTTTACCATTTCTGGTTCTTCAATTTCTAGATTAACTTTCATTGCTGTAGTTACATCGCTAACACTATTTTTGTTAAGGATAAAATTATATAACTCCAGTTTACTTCTTTCATCATAAATGTAGGCATCACTACCACTAAGAGTCAACTGTTCAATAGATACTAGTGAATCGTTTTCGGCATCTTTCGATCTTAATATAATATCTTTAGCTACGTCGTAGAATGAAAGAATTGTTTCTGGACTCATATTAGTATCTAAATTTTCAGAAATTGCATCGAGTATTTTTTGAGCCTTACTGATATCATCGAGTTTTTTAGCTTTTTGAATGATAGCTTGAATAACTAATTGTTGATTTTTACCACGGACGAAGTCATTTCTTACGCCTTGAGTATATTTGGAATTCTTACATTTTTTAACATTGGCTTTTCTATTACGAGCAAGAGCAAGAGCTTCTTCACCATTTAAAGTTTGAAGACCTTTATCTAGGAAGATTGTATTTTTACCCCATTTTCTCTTACTGTTTTGTTCACAGAATGCATATGGAACGTCAACTTCAACACCACCTAGAGCGTTGACTAAATCGACAAGACCAGTAAAGTTTATCTTCATATAGTAGTCAATAGTTATACCTGTAAAATTAGAAACGGTATCAACCATACATTTTGTACCTTGACTAGCTGCATGAGTAATTTTATTTTCATCGCGATTAGCCCAACAAGCAATAGGTACGTAACTATCACGAGGAATACTCAACATAGTTGCGTTTAAAGTTGTCGGATTAAAAGTAACTAAAACTATGGAATCACCATTAAATGAATCAGCATTCTTCAATCCATCTTTAGTTGAATCAACTCCTAGTAACAATATAGTAAACGGTTCAGTAACTTTTTTAGAAGTACTAAGCAATTTAGATTCATCTTTAGTAACTTCACGAGTCTTAGTAGTTATTATTTTAGTATTTTCAACTATATCGCTAAAATGATCATCTTTACTATAGATATCTTTGTAATTAGTAGGTAAGAAAATGTAATCTATCTCTTTATTGTTTAAGTCACTAAGCATTGAAGTATAATCGTTATATTCAACTAATTCATTATCATCATCTAATTTATATTCTTTAATTATTTCATTAGGAAGTTCATAGGATTGAACATCTTTAGTTGAACTAATACCTATTTTACTATCTTTAATATCTTTAGCATTATCTACTTTATTACTTTTTAGCGTAACTAGACTAGCTGATTTACTAATCGTTTTGTTCATGTTTTCGATACTTGCATATGCATCAATAATATTAAAAGCTAAATAGACAGCGATAATCGAGTAGAGTAGGACTAAAATTCTTTTTAATATTTTTCTCTTTTTCTTTTTATCTCTAAAGAGATTGATAATCATTACTAAGTTAAATAGAACAATAATTCCAATAATTACATAACGAATTACTTTTTCAATACTTCCTAGAAGTAATAAACTATAGATTAAATAGGCACTTGCCAGTAAAGATATCAAAACGAATATAGCATCGATTTTAATCCGTCTTTTTTTACCTTTCTTTTCATTACCATTATCTATGTCTTTATCACGTGTTTTCTTTTTTGAAGTAGATTTATTTTTTTTATCAACTATGGCTTCTGTTCTATATCTGTTCTCACGTTTATTCATAGATCCTCCTGATTATTTATTATCTTGATCTTTTTTCTTTTTTTTCTTCTTCTTTTTCTTTTTAGGCTTCTCATCTAGAAAATCTTCTATAGAGACAGCCTCTTCTTCATTGAATTCTGCTTGATCTTCTCCTATTTCTTCTTTAGGAATATCTTCATCATCAATTTTAACACTAATTTCTTCTTTTAATTTTTCTTTGTATTCTAATTCTTCATTTATTTTATCCAATTCGTCCATATCTTCAAGTTTCTTTTTCTTTTTGGAAGGAGCTCTAATTAGATTAATAAGAATTACTAAATAAGTCAAGATAAGAAGAGCAGTAAGACCAATTATTATGTATTTATATAATTTAATATCATCATTATTGGTAACATCTTTTTCTTCTTCTTTTTCTATCTCTGGTTTAATTTCAGAATATCTTTGAACTGTCTTTTCTTTTAAATCGTATTTATAAACATTGGTTTCATTATTTTCTACATTAGTTGCGTAAAAATAAGCATAATCTTTATCGTTTTTAGCTTGATAAGCAGTAACTTCTTTATCATCGATAGTAATAGTAGTTTTATCCATACCTTTTATTTCTTGATCAGAAATTGATAGAGTAGAAGTGTTAAATGTAAATCCATTATATGGTTTATATTCACCATCATCATACATAAATAATTTAATATTACCATCAGTATCTTTTAATCCGATAAGGAATAAGCTTTCATTACTATTACTAAGAGCTGGAACTTCATCTTCTCCAATTTTGATTGTACTAGCTTTAAATAAATCGCTTGGACTCTTTAGTTCGTTGCTCTTTCTTACAACTGTGTAATCTTGATCATCAACTTTAACATTGATCGGTTTTAGTTCTTTAACAGTAACATTGATCGTATAGGTACGAGTACTACCGTTTTCAGCAGTAACTCTAACGGTTAGACGATTAAGTCCATCTTTGACACTGATATTTCCAACACCGCTTACTGAAGCACTGGAATCACTTTTAGTAGCACGAATTCTAACACTTGTCGTATTAGCGTCGACATTAACGGTATAACTGTTGACGTCTTTACTAAATTTAGGAGATAGAGCATAGTTATCAATACTTAGACTAGATAAGTAATTGTTACTCGAATAACTAGCTTGTAATTCTTCTTGCGTAATTATTTTTACACTTTTTGATTTACTGGCAAAGCTTATTTCATTATCACCTTCCCAGGCAGCTCCAGTTCCTTGGAAAGAGAATTTAGCAGTTCCAGATTTTTTGGCTTTAAATGTAAAACTATAAGTTTTTGATTTTGTCGAAGAGTCAAATACTGGAGCACCACTTTTACTACCACTTGTTAGAGATAGCATTGAATCGTCATATGAAATAGCATATTGTAAAGCTACCATTCCAACTGATGAGGAAACTTTAACGGTAAAAGTTACTGAATTTCCTACGACTACTTGTGATTTGTTGGAAGAGATAGAAACGCTTCCACTAGCAGCTTCTACTTTTAGAGGCATTACTGTGACTAGTAGAGTAAAAGCCAAGAATACCGACAATATTTTTTTTATTACTTTCATTTATTTCCTCCTATGATTGTGAAATGTTACTAGTTTTTAACAAGTGTTTTTGAATTTTACCTAAATCGATGATATTAATTTTTCCGTTTTTATCAACATCGGCAGCTTCAGAATAAGCACCACTTAATTTACTTTGATTTAATAGATGCTTTTGAACTTTACCCAAATCGACAATGCTTATTTTGCCATCACCGTTTTCATCTCCATATATTACTATTGATAGAATTTTAGATTCATTACCGGATTTGATAATTAATTTATCACCTGTAACTAAAGTACCACTTGTTTTAGCTTTATTGTTTTTATCATGGATATTAATACTAGCTTGGGGATTAGCTTTTTCTAATTTATCGATCATCGTTGATACACCGCTACCTAGAGTTAAATTCCAAATGTAATTGTTATCGCTTTTATATCCAGCACTAGTTATCGTTTTAGCGATTGTTGGAGCAGAGGTGTTATCGTTACTTGAACCAGTACTTGTAGCTGGAGCAGCGGCTTTATTAATCGTTATCTTATAAGTTTTAACATTACCGTTTTGAGCTGTTACTTTGACATTAGCCGTAGTAGTATTTGATGATAATTTAATAGTACCAGCACCACTTATAGTTGCATTTTTATTAACTGTAGTACCAGCTATTTTAGCACTGGTTGCGTTATATGCCACTGTTACTTTGTAACTTGTATTAGCGCCATCGAAATTAGTTACTGATTTACCATCGACAGTTAACGTTTTTAAATAGTTATTAGGGTTACCTTCTTTAGGAAGAGAGGTACTACTTGGTATACCACTATAAACTGGAATAGTGAATACAAATGGATAATCTAACATGCCCATACTTTGATAAGATGTCTTAGTCGTCTTAGCTTGTGAGTAAGGAGCTTCGATATTCTGTTGATATTGATGACCATATCCTTTGGAATTTCCATTCTTTTTAACATTCCATTTTTGAAGATAAAGTGAATGTTGTCCAGCATTAATATAGCCATTTACAATCCATTTAGCTCCACCTTCAATTGCTTTTTGTGGGGTTGTCCATCCTTGTTCTTTAGCATATTTTAGTCCTTTATAAACGGCATCACTTCCAGCGGTTGCCTGAATATTGAAGAAATTATAAGCTCCATTATATTTACCATCAGTAGCGGTACTACTAGAAAGTCCTACTTCTTGACGAGCAAGAGAAGCTAAGTAAACCGGAGATACGTTATAAAGTTTAGCAGCACTCATAAAGTAAGGAACGTATTGTTGCATAAAACTACTAGTTAAAACTCCTTTGACTGCTGTTTCGGTCTGATAAGATGGGTAGTATAAAACATCCTCAAACATAAAGACACGATCTTCAACTAAGAAGTTTCTAGGATCCATGAAGTATGCCACTGTTGCTTCATTGGCTTGATACCAAGTACTACCATCATAAACCGTAAATTTATCAGTGTACCAGTTATAATCACCATCGGCAGTAGATAAGAAAGCTTTACTACCATCTCTTAGTGATTGATATAGGCTTCTAGTAGGGTACATTTCATTCTTTAAAGTCGTTGCCCAATTGTCCTTAGTTTGGACTGATACGAATACCCAGTTGGGATGAGACTTGTGTAATGATTTTAATTTAGTTTTATAACTACTAGGAAATCCTTGTTCATCTAGATAATCATCAAATTGACTATCAGTCATCTTAGCCATATCTGATGAAGGAACGGTAGTAGTGGTAGTCTGTTCTTCAACGTATTTACTACAAGCATAACCAGTACTCCCATTATAGGTGATATTTGTCCAAATGCCAGTTGAACATCCTGTTGAACCATCAGCTGTTTTTTTAGTAGAATTAATCGTAACTATAGCATTATGGGGAACAGTTGTGATCTTGTCATAAGTAGTTCCAGCATTCTTTCTCAAAACTACACCTGTAGTAGAAGAAATTCTTCCTGTCTTAGTAGCTGAAGCAGGTTCAATATTTATAAAAAAAGTTGTAAATAAAATAAAAAGGGAAATATATATAATCGTTTTTTTCTTTTTCATTTTCAACCTCCACTTTCACTGTCTATATATATTATAATGAAAAAGGGGTTTAAAGTCCATAAGTGATCCTTATATTTACAATGGGATTAATGGGTTAGACACTACTTTACACTGTCAAAAAAATGATAAGTAGAACTCGATTTATAAATATGGGAAAATATGTAAATGGTAATGTCAATCAGAAAATTATGTTTTTTCATCGGGGGTTTATAATGTTGGGTGGTTGAAAGTGATTAAAGTTTTGTGATATACTGAATTAGTATTAAGTAACGAGAGGGATTATATGAAAAGATTTAAAGAAAATATAAAAAAGTATTATAAGTATGCAAAATATGCAGCTAAATCAGAATTAAAAGCTGAAGTTGCCAACTCATATTTGAACTGGGTCTGGTGGGTATTAGATCCAATCTGTTTTATGATTATCTATACCTTTATTGTTCAAATAGTATTTAAGACTAGTGAGCAATATTTTCCAG
The DNA here is from genome assembly GCA_947629075.1 of uncultured Bacilli bacterium. Classification (GTDB taxonomy): domain Bacteria; phylum Bacillota_I; class Bacilli_A; order RF39; family UBA660; genus CANRCI01. The sequence goes on from CANRCI010000007.1 coordinate 12,999, forward strand.
TATTTGTTTTTATCGGTCTTACTGCTTGGAACTTCTTCAATACTACTGTATCAGGCAGTGTTAAACTGGTTTCAGCTAATAAAGCAATTGTAACTAAAGTTTATATTCCAAAATATATTCTGTTACTTGTAAAGTGTTTTAAAAACTGTTTCAAGATGTTGATATCTTGGGCATTGGTTTTAATTTTAATGCTCTTGTTTAAAGTACCATTCAGCTTTAAAATACTTTATTGGTTCCCAATAGTTATAGTTCTTTTAGTAGTAACTTTTGGTATCTCATCAATTCTATTGCATTTTGGTATTTTTGTTGAGGACTTGTTCAATGTAACTAACATTTTTCTTAAGTTAGTATTCTATCTATCTGGTGTATTCTACTCAATAAATTCAAGAATTAAAGGAGTTCTTAGACTTCTTCTTCTTAAGTGTAATCCAATTGCATTTGTAATGGACCAATTCAGAAGAGTTATGTTGTATAATCAGATTCCTAGTTTTAAGTGGTTAGGTATTTGGTTTGTAATAGGAATAATTTTAAGTGCTATTGGTATATCAATAATCCACAAATATGAAAATAGTTATGCGAAGGTGATATAGTATGAGAAAGAAGAAAGAAGAAAAAGAAATAGCAATTACCGTTAAAGACCTTCATATTGCATATCGTGGACTAAAAAAATTCTCAATAAAAAAATCTCTGTTACATTTAAAAACTAGTAAATTAGAGATATTTGAGGCTGTTCGTGGAATTTCTTTTGAAGTAGAAAAAGGTAAAATTTTAGGTATAGTTGGTAAAAATGGTGGAGGAAAGAGTACTCTTTTAAGAAGTATTGCGGGAATCTTTTCACCTGATAAGGGAATTATTAATCTCCATGGCAATAGTGTTTCTCTTTTGTCTATCGGAGTTGGATTTCAACCAACTCTTACTGGTCGCGAAAATATTTATCTATCAGGACTTCTTTTGGGGTTTAGTGAAGAGCAGATCAATCAAAAGTATAATGAGATAGTTGAGTTCTCAGAACTTGGAGAATTTATTGATAAACCAGTAAAGACTTATTCTAGTGGTATGTATTCTAAATTGGCCTTCTCAATTACTGCTATCTTGGAGACAGACATCATGTTAATCGATGAGGTTTTGAGTGTTGGAGATGTTCAATTTAGAGCTAAGAGTTACAATAAAATGCGCGAACTTATCGATGATGATACGCGTACAGTTATAATTGTTTCACACAGTTCAGAAACTTTGCAAAGTCTATGTGATGAAGTAATTTGGATGCATGAGGGTAAAATTAAAATGCAAGGTGACCCTGATGAAGTCATTGAAAAATATGAAGAGTTTATGAAAGTAAAGAAATAAAAAAAATTATTTCTTTTTTTGCAAGTTATCACAGTTTTTAGTAGGTGATTTATAGTGGTTAAAGTAAGTGTAATAGTACCATGTTTTAACGTTGAAAAATATATTAGTAAATGTTTGGATTCTTTAGTTAATCAGACCTTAGAGGATATCGAAATCATTTTGGTCGATGATGGAAGTAAAGATAAAACGAAGGAAATCATTTCCTACTATGCTGAAAAGTATCCAGATAAAATTCACTTTTTTCCCAATCGACATCAAGGAATAAGTAAAACTCGTAATTTTGGTATAAAACAGGCTAGAGGGAAGTACATTTCTTTCATCGATAGTGACGATTATATAGATGTCGATACATATAAAATAGCCTATTCCGAGATCAATAGACTTAAAGCTGACATCATCGTCTGGGATTACTGCATGGTATTTGAAAATGGTCGCACTAAAAGTCTCTCCATTCCAGATTTTAAACCATCATCTATCGAAGAAAATCCTGAAATAATTCTAAATGTTTCACCTTCACCTTGTAATAAATTATTCAAAAAAGAATTGTTTGAAAAAGAAAAATTTGAAGATATTAAATATGAAGATTTATTGCTTATAACTAAAATACTTATGAAGGCTAAAAAAATAGCTAAGCTGAATAAATGTCTATATTATTATCGCGTACACTCCAACAGTGAAACGACAGTTGTGGATAAAAGAATTTTTGATATTTTAAAAATCGTCGATAAGCTAAACAAGTACTTTATGAAAGTGGGATTTGATGATCAGGAAGTAATTGAATATTACAATGTAAAATTATTGACGATGTACAATATCCAACAACGCTGTCAAAAGGATAAAAAAATTGCCAAAGAATTTATTGATCAATCATTTGCGTATCTAGATGATAATTTTCCTAATTGGCGACATAATAGATTTTTTAATTGCGATAACAGATTGAAAGTTATGATTAAAAAAAGTAAAGTATTCACTAAAATATATACATCGACTTATCGATTATTCAGGAGGAAAAAATGAAAAATATCATGAAAGAAAAGAATCAACTACTATACATATTTTTATTAGCTCAACCATTTCTAGATTTGATTACTTCACTGATGACGAGATTTAATCTCGGACCCATTTCTCTAGGAGTAGTAGTAAGAGGCGTTTTTATTTTAATCATGCTCATCTATCTTTTCTTTTACTCTAAGACGAAATACAAAAAATTATCGATCGCATCAGTTTTTCTGTTAGGCTTTTACAGTATTTTTTATTTTTTAACCAAGCCAGAATTAATTACTAATAAATCGTTTTTATTAACGGAAATTATTTCCTTGTTCAAGTATCTTTATTTTCCAATTTTGTTTTTAACACTATTAAATTATTGTGAACAATATAAACCGGATAAGGACAAAATAGTTAAGATTTTTGTCATAAATTTAATGGTATTTTCATTTTTTATCATCGTTCCTCATCTTACTCATACCAGTTTTAATTCTTATGCTAAAAATCGTGGAACCGGAATAGTTGGATGGTTTTTCGCCGCTAATGACATCGGTTTAGTTATGGTTACCTTATTTTCACTTATTCATATCATCATCGATGGTCAATACGATTTTAAAAAATTTTTATTATACATTCCTGTCATTTTTTCGATATGCTTAATTGGTACTAAAAGTGCTTACTTTGGTATGGTTGCTTCTCTTGGATTATTAATGTTCTATTATCTAATCAATATCAAGAAGAAGTATAAACACTTTATAACTATTTTAGTAATTTTCCTTTCAATGATTGTTATAATGCCCAATTTACCGGTTTATAAAAATATCGAACGCCGTGTAAATATTTATAATAAAGCTGAAGCTAATAAAAAGTATAATGAAAAAGCTAAAGAAGAGGGAAAAAAATTAAAACCAGTCAAGATAAAAGAAGGAGACACAGCTGCTACTATCATTGTTTTCAGTTCACGTGATCGTCTATATTTAAGGACGAAAACGATATATGATAAACAAAGTATTGGTGAAAAATTATTTGGAATTGGTTTTTCTAATCGTACATCGATAAATGATAAAAATATTTTAAAACTAGTCGAGATGGACTTTTTTGATATTTGGTTCCATTGTGGAATTGTTCTATTGGTAATTTATTTGATAATTATAGTTCCATTGTTATTTAAATTCCTTATTTATCTACTTAAAAATAGGCTTATTCTTTCGTTGGAAGAATATGTATTTGGTTACTCAATTGTTTTATGTATTGCCATTGCTACTGTCGCAGGCCATGTTTTCTCATCACCAGCTGTAAGCATTTATTTAGCATTTTTAATTTTTATGTTTTTAAATGATATCAATGAAAGAAAAAGTATTAAAGAATTAAAGGATGATAAAGTTTCATTTCTGTTACTACATTTAGGTAGTGGTGGAATAGAGAAATCAACCGTGACAACTGCTAATGCTCTATGTGATAAATATGAAGTTGAACTAGTAGTTTTATACGATTTGAAACAGGACGACTTATATAAAATTGATCCTCGTGTCAAAGTAAATTATTTGATTGAAACTGTTCTACCTATTAGAATGCGTAAATATAAAGAATTGCTTAAAAAACATGATTTAAAAAACTTGTTTAAAGAGTTAAATCAAGATTATTTTAAGGGATGTCATTTGATTAAATTTGTCGGTGATATCATTAAAAGCATTTACTTGATAATTGATAAAAATCGTCTAGTTGTAAAGATGATCAAGAGATTGGATAGTAAATACCAAATATCAACTAGAGTAGAGTTCTCTAAATTACTCAGTCTATATGGTGCTGAAAATAGTATTAAAATAGCACAGGAACACCGTCATCACAATAACGATAAGAAGTATATTAAAACTATTCATGATTATTATACAAATATCAATTATTTAGTTCTTCTTTCTGAATCGTTGAAAAATGATTATGAAACGTTTTTACCTACAGATACTAAAACGCAAGCACTTGTCATTCCCAATATGATCGAAAAATATCCTAAAACTTTAGCTCCTTTAAAGGACAAAACTATCATTTCAATCAGTCGTCTGCACAAGGAAAAGAAAATTGATGAAATATTAGATATTGCTAAACAGGTTAAGGATAAGAGTTGGACCTTTAAGATAATTGGTGATGGGGATGAATACCACAATTTAGAAGAAAAAATTGCTAATGAAAAAATAAAAAATGTCGAACTTTTAGGAGCTCTACCTAATGATTTAGCAATTAAAGAATTGCGAAAAGCTAGTATCTTTATTATGACTAGTCTAACCGAAGGATTGCCGATGACTTTGTTAGAGGCTTCTAGCAATGGGGTTCCAACTGTCTGTTATTTAACTGATAGTGGAACCGAAGATATAGTTGATGATAAAAAAAGTGGTTACGTAATTAAAAATCGTAATCAAAAAGAAATGGTCAAAGCTTTAGATATTCTTATGAATGATATGAAAAAGAGAAAAGTGATGGGAGAACAAGCTTATAAAAAATCTTTGGAATTTTCAAGTGAGGCCGTTATGAAAAAATGGCAAAAGCTTTTAGGTGAAAAATAGAAGTAGTCGTAATATTAAATTTGTTGTATAATTAGGTTGGTGGGATTATGAAGAGAAAAGTATTATTTATTTCTTCAACCGGTGGTCATTTAGCAGAATTGTTACAACTGAAACCGATGTTTAAAAAGTATGATTTCCATCTGGTAACAGAAAAAACAAAGTCTAATGAGTGGTTAAAAGAAGAGTATCCAGGAAAGGTTGATTACTTAATTTATGGTACCAAGAGTCACTTTTGGATTTATCCATTTAAGTTGTTGATCAATTGTTTCCGCAGTTTATTTATATTTTTAAAATTTAAACCCAAAGTAGTGATTACAACTGGTGCCCATACTGGTGGTCCGATGTGTTGTATTGCCAAAATTTTTGGAGCTAAAGTTATCTATATTGAAACAATGGCAAATATTCATACTAAGACGTTAACTGGAAGATTGGTTTATCACATTGCCGATTTATTTGTGGTTCAATGGGAAAGTATGTTGGAACTTTACCCTAAAGCAAAATATGGAGGTTGGATCTATTAATGATATTTGTCGCACTTGGTACTCAGGATAAAAGTTTCACCCGTCTATTGGATGCTATCCAGAGGGAAATAGATAATGGAGTTATCAAAGAAAAGGTTATTGTTCAGGCTGGAATTACTAAATATGAGTCTGATGATATGGAAATATTGGATTTAATGCCCAAAGAAGAATTTGACAAATATATCAAAGAATGTGATTTACTAATTACTCATGGTGGAGTAGGTAACATTTTATCAGGACTTACCCTTGGTAAAAAAATTATCGTAGCGCCCCGTTTATCAAAGTATAAAGAACACATAAACGACCATCAATTACAAATAACAGAAGATCTCGATAAAAAGGGATATATCCTACCGTTATATGACTTTAATGATTTAGGTAAGTTGATTAAGAAAGCGAAGAAATTCAAACCTAAAAAGTACAAAAGCAATAATAAACAGTTTATTAATATGTTAGAAGAATATATTGATAACCTTTAAAATACTATATATTGACAAATAAAACAATGTAAATAATCGTAAAATCGATTGTAAAACATTGTTTTTTAGTGTAAATCAATTTATTATAATGATAGGGAGTGTGATATAGTGATTTATCCATCAATTGATAAGTTATTAAACGTAGTCGATTCCAAATATGAGTTAGTTTACATTGCGGCGAGAAGAAGTCGTGAGATGACCAAAACAGATTTTTATCAAATGCCTTTAAATAAATATAAATCAACTAAAAACATTGGTCGAGCTCTTGAGGAATTGGCCGAAGGATTAATAACGGTAAAGAGAGAAGAGAATAACGAGTAATCATTCTCTTCTTTTTTTGTTTGAATTTTGGTATAATCTTTTTGGGTGATACTTATGAAAATAGACAAGTATAGCAAAATGCGTAATGGTAATTATAAAGTCATTTTTGATGATGGGAATAATATGATTGTTCACGAAGATTTAATCTTAAAATATGATTTGTTACTAAAAAAAGAAATCGATGAGGAAACAAAAGAAAAGATTCAGCAGGAGAACAATAATTATTTAGTATATGATATTGCCATTAAATATATTTCTTATAAAATGCGTAGTAAAAAAGAGGTTTACGAGAAGTTAGAGGAACGAGGTATAGATAAAGAATTAATTTCTAGTACGATAAAAAAATTAGAAGATCAAGGTTATCTAAATGATGACGCATATACCAAAGCTTTTATTAATGACAAGATTAATCTCAGTTGTGATGGACCTAAGAAAATTAGATCAGAACTTGTTAAGAAGGGTGTTAGTAATAAGATAATTGATCAAAACTTTGACGTTTTCACTAAAGCGATGGAAAGTGAGAGAATTGAGAGCATTGTGAAAAAGTATATTAAGTCAAATCACAATAAGAGTGTTAATGCTTTAAAAGTAAATTTAAATCAGAAACTCATTACATTAGGATATGATTCATCCCTTGTCATAGCAAATCTCAACAAGATGAAATTTGATGACTCATCGATTAGAGAAAGAGAATACGAAAAAATTCGCAGTAAGCTTTCTAAAAAGTATTCCGGTAATGAATTGGAAATGAGAATAAAGCAAAAGATGTATCAAAAAGGGTTTAAAATGTAAAAAAAAATAATTCCGTGTGGAATTATTTTTTTATGCGTTTTCGATATTAGAAACGTAAGATTTATAACGTCTTTTTAATTCAGAATCCATTATTTCAACACCGTATTTTTTTCTAAGTGCAATTAATGCTTTAGCTTGAATATTTTCGTCTTCATCTTGTTTTTGTTCACCAAGTTTTTCAATGATGCTATCTTTAACTTCACTTAACTTTGCTTTTTCTTTTTCACCAGTTTTTAAAATTACATGGTAACCATATTCAGTTTCAACAGGTTCTTTACTATAGGCATTGATATTTAAATCTTTAGCAGCATTTTCAAATGCCTCATCCATTTCACCTTGTTTAACCCAACCTAATTCTCCGCCTTTGTCTTTAGTGGCATCTTCATCAGAGTATTCTTTAGCTAAATCTTCAAATTTCTCACCATCATCAAGTTTCTTAATAACTTCTTTTGCTTTCTTCAAAGCCTCATCTTTAGCTTTTTGTTTAGTATCTTCATCAGCATCACTCTTGTATTCAGCAGTTATTAAAATGTGGCTCAATTCCATATCTCCAATGGTGTTCTCTTTGTAATACTTTTCAATTTCTTTATCAGTGACAATCGATTTGGCATAATCTTCAGTTGCTTTATTTCTCTTGTAGTTTAAACTTAATACTTTGTTTAACTCATCGGTAGATTCAACACCGTATTGTTGTTGTAGAAAATCTTCAAAAGATGATAGTGAGTATTGTTCTTTCATACTTTCGTAATAATACTCTAGTTGTTCCGTCTGTGTTTTAATATATTTCTTTTCTTCATCACTATCTTTATAAATCTTACCTAATAGTTTAGTATCAGTCATATTTAATAAAGCATCTAATGCATAATCTTTTTTTAATTCATTATATAACTCATCGACAGAAATATTTCCTTCTTCAGTCTTAACAACAACTTCTTGCCCATTTTTTAATTTTGGAATTTTACCACAACCAGTTAATAGCAGAAGAACAGCAAGTGCACATATAAATAGTTTCTTCTTCATAATCTTTCTCCTCTCCATAAATACATAATTATAATAACAAATATATGTTTAAAAAACAATTACTTTACAAAAAAATTATATAAGTCCGAACACTTTTTTAGAAAATCCATAAAATAAGGTGAGTAATAAAAAAAGGAGGAATTAGATTATGGGTAATTATGTATCATCATCTGCTATTGTATTAGTATTATTCATCTTATTAGTTATAATTCTAGGTGCCTATATATAATTTAAGGAGGTGTTTATAAAAATGTGTCAAGATAACAATAACACTCAAAACTGTCCTACTAATAATGGTTATGTAATTATAATTGTATTATATATTTTACTTGCTATTATTTTAGGAGCTTGGGTTTCTTGCTAATGAAAACAGGATTGAATCCTGTTTTTATTTGACAAAATAACGAAAAAATGGTATAATAGCGATATTTTTAGAAAGGGGATGATTAGATGATCAGAATAGAAAAATCTATGCAAAACGCCATCGACAAATTAATCGCAGCTGAAAATACAACAAGTATTAAAGAAAAGACTGAACTTATGAAAGAAGTAGCGCTTAGTCTTAGTTTAGGTAATAGAGTTTTTGAAGATCAACTTATGGAAAATGTCAGAAGATTGCGAATTACCGAATATTTGAGTCATAAAAATCCATCTAATGTTAAACAGATATTTAGAGATTTATTAGCTAGTAAAAGATTAAATAAAATTTCACAATCTGAAGATATCCAACAAGTTTTTTATTCGCAGACATCATTATCAACACTATACAGTTTACTAAATAATAAATTGGTATACCAATTAGATGATGAAAAAAGCGATGATTCTGAATTAATTTTCTCTAGAGGACAAGCCCTAAGAGTTAATTCCTTCTTAGAGGATAGTTTAACATCCAGAAATGTATTCGAAGAAATAACCCTATTAACAGATGAAGATAAGACTAAAGTTTATAAAAACTTAATAGCTTCAGCTGATAATTCGATCGAATGTGTTGTCGAAAATAACAAAAAACAAATTAGTAATTCTTTGGTTGCAGATAAAGAAAAAGCTATCAAATTGGATGAACAATATTCAAGTTATCGAGAAGAAAAATCTTTATCACACCAAAAAGTACTAAAATAAAAACTTTAAGAAAAAATCTTAAAGTTTTTTAATTTTGTTTTAGTTTTTCATATATTTGATCAACATCTAAATCTTTAATTCCATCGACAAAATTTAGTTTGTCGTTTTTGTATCTAGGAATTAGATGAACGTGATAGTGTTTAACTTCTTGTGCAGTTCCGTTATTTTGACAAATTGTAATACCATCACAAGGAATTTTTTCGTAAGCTAGTTTCATCATCTTACGTATAACTTTATTGATGTGTATCAATACTTCATCATCGATTGTTTCTAAATCAAGTGTATGATCTTTCGGTACTACTAACATGTGTCCAGAACTAATCGGATTGATATCCAAAAAAACGATTACCACATCATCTTCATAAATCTTTTTACTAGGTATTTCACCATTAGCTATTTTACAAAAAATACAATCCATAATATCACTCCCAAATCCATTATATAACAAAAAAATAAAAATGCTAAAAGCATTTTTTCGTGAATATAGCGAATATTCATATATATAATGGTAAATAATGAAAAAAATTAAACACAAAATTAATTATTATAAAAAAATATATATTAATGTGGTATAATATGTGTGTTAAAAGGAGGAAATCCCATGCTCAAATTAGATAAAATTAATTTCAAAATAGAAGATAGAAAGATACTTGATGATTTTTCTTTAGATGTTGAAGATGGTAAAATACATGTCATTATGGGACCGAATGGTGTTGGTAAAAGTACTTTATCAAATATTATTATGGGAAATGATAATTATAAAGATTACACTGGAACTATTACTTTTAATGGCGAAAAAATAGATGGTTTGAGTGTTGATGAGCGCAGTAGAAAAGGTATTTTTTTAGCTATGCAAAATCCAATTGCAATAGAGGGAATTACTAACAGTGAATTTTTACGCAATGCCTTAACTAGTCGCGATAGTAAAAACTTTTCTCTATTTAACTTTATTAAAGATGTTGAAAAATCAGTCGATGATTTAAAAATGGATCGTAGTATGATTCATAAAAATATCAATCAAGGAGCTAGTGGGGGAGAGAGAAAAAAGAACGAGGTTTTACAAATAAAAATCTTAAAACCAAGTTTCATTATTCTCGATGAGTTAGATAGCGGTCTCGATGTCGATAGTTTAAAAATAGTTTGTCAGAACATTGTTGAATATAAAGAACAAAATCCCAATACTTCCATTTTAATGATTACTCACTATCCACGAATTTTAAAATATATCCATCCGGATTACGTTCACATGATGAAAGATGGAAAAATCGTTAAGACTGGTGATTATTCATTAGCCCTACAGATTGAAAAATATGGTTACAGTGATACAAATGATATAAATGAAGAGGAAAATTATGAATAAATTATTAGTAGGTAATAAAGATAAGATAGATGATGTCATCATTACCGAAGATACCGAAATAGAGATTAATCTTTCCGATATCGATAAAGATATTGATATTTGTATCATGGATGGAATGTGTCTAAAAGTTCTAGAATTTGATAATAATACCCAAAATAATATCCGATATATTTTAAAAGATAATGCCACAGTCATAGTTAATAAGTTTACTGTCGACAGTAATGACAAAGTAAATATTGTGATTGATGGTGAAGGTGCAACAATTAATTTTTACACAGCTCTTGTTAATAAAAATTCTTCTAATTATACCCAGAATATAAATCATAATAAAAGTTATACCAGTAGTAATGTTATAAATCATGGGATAAATTTTTCACAAGATGAATTAAAAATTTTGGTAAACGGAAAAATAGATGAAAATTCAAAAGAAGTAGAATGTTCACAAGATAATAAAATTATCGACATGAATGGTGGAAAAAATTCTATCGAACCCAACCTTTTAGTCGATAACAATTTAATTAACGCTAATCATTCGGCTTATATTGGTAAATTTGATAGAGATACCATTTTTTATCTTAAAAGTCGTGGTCTTGATGAAGAAACTATCAATAAATTACTGGTTAGGGGATTTTTGATGGGAACGAATAATTTAGATGAAGAGAGTTTTGAGCGAGTTGAACAATTTTTAACTAATTATATAAATGTTTAGGAGGTGATTTTATGAATCGTGATGATTTTCCAATATTAAAAGATGATTTAATATATTTTGATAATGGAGCAACAACTTTGAAACCTAGAAGAGTAGTTGATAAGATTGTTGAGTATTATACTGAATATACCTCTAATGCTCACCGTGGTGATTATAAAAATAGTGTTAAAGTAGATGCCCTTTATGAAGGGGTGAGAGATAAGGTAAAAGATTTGATAAATGCTGAAAGTCCTAAAGAAATTGTCTTTACCAAAGGAACTACTGAAAGTTTAAACAACGTCGTTTTTGGATTTGCTAAAAATTATTTACATAGAGATGATGAAGTGTTGATAACTAAAAGTGAACACGCATCTAACGTTTTGCCTTGGCAAGTATTGGAGAAAAAAATTGGAATAAAAGTAAAATATATTCCGTTAGATGAAAATCACAACATAACCGAAGAAAATCTTGAAAAAGCGATAACCGATAAAACCAAAATAGTATCCATTGCTCATGTGACTAATGCGATGGGAGATGTTCGCGATATCGAGTCAATTGGAGAAATTTGTAAGAAACACAATCTCATTTTTGTAGTCGATGCTGCTCAAAGTATCGGTCATATCCAAGTAGACGTTCAAAAAGCTAATGTTTCTTTTTTGGCCTTTTCATCACATAAGATGTTGGGTCCAACCGGTGTAGGTGTCCTATATGGAAAAAAAGAGTTGTTAGAAAAAACAGAAGTTTTAGAATACGGTGGTGGAATGAATTCTTATTTTGAGAGTAATGGTACTTATGAACTTAAGAATATTCCTGAAAGATTTGAGGCTGGGACTCAAAATATCGCTGGGGTCATTGGCATGGGAGAAGCTATCGATTACCTTCGTGAAATCGGATTAGAAAAGATTCACCAACACGAATTAGAACTAAAAAGATATGCTGTTGAAAAGATGAAGCAGATACCTAATATTAAAATCTATAACGAAAATACTTCATCGGGCATTTTGATATTCAACATCGACAAAGTTTTTAGTCAAGATACAGCCATTTTCTTAGATCAGTTCAATATCAGTGTAAGGAGCGGTAATCACTGTGCTAAAATTTTAAAAGATGAGATAAAAGTTACCAATACTTGCAGAATAAGTTTTTATCTATATAATACTAAAGAAGAAATCGATAAATTGGTCGAAGTTTTAAACAGACAAGATGAAGTATATGATAATATAGTTTAGAGGTGCTAAAATGGATGATAAATTGAAAAGAGATTTGATTTTAGAGCATTATCAGAATCCCGTTAATCGCGGTTTGGTCGATAATGAAGACTACATAAAAGTAAATAGTCGTAATGAATCGTGTGTCGATAATATCGATGTTATGGCTAAGATTGAAGATGGTATAATAATTGATGCTAGATTTGATGGTGAAGCTTGTGCCATTTGTACTTCGGCAACTTCAGCGATGATCAAGACTTTAATCGGTAAGACAAAAGAAGAAGCAGAGGAAATCATTAGGAATTATGAAAATATGATTAATGAGCTTCCTTACGATAAAACTTTACTTTCCGAATTAAACGTTTATGATACTGTTTACAAGCAACCAAATAGAAAAAATTGTGCACTTTTACCATTTCGTGGAATGAAAGAAATACTAGAAAAGAGCACTAAATAATAGGAGGGTTTATGAAAAAGACATTTTCAAAAAATACACTAGAACTTGCAACCGTTGCTTATTACTTAGGAGTAGGGTTGTACGGCAATGAATGGTTAGTAGAAGGGCATTCAATAATTCAAAAAAATCAAGATGATGAGAAAATAGGAAAGGACGTTTTTAGCGATGTGCAGTACGACGTTCATTATTATGGAGAGCAAAATGACAATTTAGAAGTAGGTAACAAATACGCTGTCATTTTGGATAATTTTCACTTCAATAAAATTAAGACAAAACCGAATACCTTAATAAGTTTAGCGGTTTTTGCCGATCGTTATAGCGATGTTTACACTTTTCTAAGTGCACCAAAATTGCCAACTCATATGCTGGCAAAAGCAATCAATAAAAATAATAAAGTAAAGGAAAACGTAAAGAGAAAAATTAAAGTTATTGAAAAAGATTTTTAAAGGAGGTCAATTATGGAAATTGTAGGAATTGATGAAGACAAAGTAAAAAAGATTTCTGAGATTAAAGAAGAAGATGATTGGGTATTACAGTATCGTCTTGCTAGTTTTAAAAATTTCTGCAATTTAGAACTTCCACAATTTGGACCTAAATATGATCTCGATTTCAATAATATAATCTATTACAAAACAACTGACGAAGAGAAAAATGCTAATAGTTGGGATAATGTCAATAACGATATCAAATGTGAATTATCTTGTCTCGGTGTTTTAGAGAGTGAAAAACACTTGGATGGTATGGGAGTCCAATACGAGAGTGAAGTAATATATCACAATATGATTGAAGAATTGCAGAAAAAGAATGTCATTTTTACTTCAATCGAAGATGCGATGAAAAGATATCCCGATTTAGTAAAAAAATACTTTGGAACTATTGTTAAGAACGATGAAAATAAATTTGCTGCTTTAAATGGTAGTGTTTTCAGTGGCGGAAGTTTTATTTATATTCCACCACATACTACTTTGGACCGACCTCTTCAGAGTTATTTTAGAATTAGTTCACGCGCTATGGGGCAATTTGAAAGAACCCTAATCGTAGTCGATGATGATAGTTCACTTCACTATGTCGAGGGATGTACAGCTCCCAATTATACCGATTCATCACTTCATGCTGCGGTAGTTGAAATCTATGTTGGAAAGCGTAGCAAATGTCGTTATACGACGATTCAGAACTGGGCAACTAACGTTTTAAATCTAGTTACTAAAAGAGCGTTAGTTGAAGAAGATGGAGTGATGGAGTGGATCGATGGTAACATCGGGAGTAAAGTGACGATGAAATATCCTTGTTGTGTTTTAAAAGGTGATAATAGTAGTGGTACGTGTATTACGATTAGTGTCGCTTCACATGGTCAACAACAAGATAGTGGAGCTAGAATGATTCATCTTGGCAAAAATACCAAAAGCGAAATAATATCTAAGAGTATTGCCCGTGACGG
>CANRCI010000008.1 GCA_947629075.1 uncultured Bacilli bacterium
TCTGTTGTGGTATCGAGATGATTTATCACCATCTTTATAGTTTACAAAGGGTCCCATCTCACCTGTCGCATCTCCTAAAATACGCTTATCGTAAGTCGTTGTATTACTATCTTTATTATAAACATCAAAATAATCTTTATATGTTGTTTCAACTTTATCTAATTCTAAACCACTTGAACCGATATTGTCATCTATATATGCAGCCATATACTCATGAGCACCACCCGACATGTCATATATACCGGTAATATTTCCCGTTGTACTAGCAAGGTAGCCTGTAGGTGTATTATATGCTTGAGTTTTAGTCTCATCTGATCCATAAGTTCCTTGATAAGTACTTTGATCTGTATCAGCAGCAGCCGAATATCCAGTTTTATATGTATTATTATTGTTAATATTTATTTCATTACCTATTCCATAAGCTGAATGTGATAAATAAGCAGCTGCGCCCCACTCAGTATTTTTCATCATATGGGATTCTAATTCTCTGTGATAGTTATAGGCCGTCATAAACATGTTACCAACAGTACTATTTCGCCAAGAATAAACATTAGGTTTAATGATAACTTTGGTAGCACTTGTCTCATTCTTATTAGCACCACTAGTATTCCAACTGGATGTTGATGTTATTGGTGCTGAAGGATCACTATTTTGATTATAACCGGTTTCAAATTTTCCAACCCATAAACCATTTAATTCCTTTGTTCCAAGTTTAAAAGCTGGATGTGTCAAATATTGTCCAACTTCATTACCATTACTTCTTGTTGCTGTCTTCGATTCAAAAACAACATCAATTATACGAGCATTACCAAATAGTGTTCTAGAGGATGTATCATTCTTATCACCATCATCAGTAAAAGTAGTTATTCCTGGAACAGTAGTATAATTACCTAAATTCCATAATTTATATTTATATCTCGGTATCCAAACAAAATAACTCTGAATATCACTTTCAGCTATCTTATCACCTGTTTCATATATCTTACTAGGTTTTGTTACCAATATAACTGCATTAGCCCATCTTTTTTCTGAATAATTATACCATTTCGTATAAAGACTAGCATAATGAACGGTTCCATCATTATCGATTGTAACTGGTATTAACTTATCATTTAACTCAGGATCTGCTCCATGAAGAATAGGATCTTTCCAAACTTCATCCATTTCCCCTTTCAAAATTTTAGCTTTTTTATACAATTCATCAATTGAACCTTGAACATTTTTCGAAGTTCCACCACTACTACTATTATCATAAATGACATCAATGCTCTTAATTACTGTCGTTGCAGCATAAACACTAGTTATTGAAATAGCTAAACCAATAAATATCCCTATAAATAACTTATAATTATTTTTAATCATCTTAACCATTTTCATTATTCCTTCCCTACTTATATACTCAAAAAGTATTATTTTAAAATACTGTACAAATCATCAAGAGCACATTGTACATCATTACATTTAGATCCACTTTCTCTATTATCGTAAGATAAAATTGCAGCATAAGGTCTTTCAAAAGTGTAATACATATAAATAATAGCTTCGTTTTCAGCCGGTAAAGATTTAACACTATCCTTATATTTTAAAGTTATATAGAATTCTGTATCGTCCTTCGAAGATATTCCCTGTCCTATTTTATAATTTTCTAATGTATAAGTCATATTAGTATTATCTATATTTGCTCTTAAACTACTAACTATATAAACATAATCCGTTTTATTTTTGACCGTTACTTTATAAGTAATAGTTGAATCCAATTCTGGTAATGTAACATACATAGCTGTCGTATCTTTAGAATAACTACAATTATAAGTTTCAAAAGCACTATTTAGAACACTATTCATTTCTAAATTGATAATTCTTACATCTTCATCGACTCTTATTACACCATCACCAGTTATCATCATTTTTTCGTCAAAGGATGAACACACTACAGTTATTGAGCATATAACTAATAATAGTAATGAAAAAATATGTACTTTTTTTAATTGTAATATGTTCATCTTTATACTCCTCTATTTCGTATTTTTATTATTTGTATTCACTGGTGGTTTATCATGATATGTATTTTGTTTATAAATTTCTTTTTCAAGATAAGCTTTAGTTAAACGAAATTTGTATAATGTATCATTATTAGTCATAATAAAGAAAGATTTCTCACCAGGAATGACATCATAATACAAAATAGGTATCTGCAGATTAGTTGCTGCATCAACCATTTCTTCAAAACTCTCAGGATAAACAATATTTGTATATTTATCTTCTTGAATAGAAGCTGTTCCATTGACAATTAATTGATCATAATCTTTTAAAATCTTATTTAAAGTAATTGTATAGATATTTCCTTTTTTATAATTTTCATAAATCTTTTTACTTCCAATAAAACCAATTCCTGAAGTAAAGATCAAAATAATTCCTAAAGATAATTCAGGATAATCAACTTTTCTATCTTTTTTTGATGATAAATTACTACTACTATCAATATTTGCAGTATCAATTGTTATATCTAAAGTCTGTTCACTAAGTGGAACTGTTATTTGTAATTTATTAGACTTATCAATATTTTCTACATCATCTGAATACTTTCCATCGACATCAATATTCATCGTAATAATGAGACGACTATCAACTGTTAAGCCATATTCTCTTTTATAAGAGTTAACATAATTGTTATATTCATCATAATCAATGTTAACATTTTCATTAATAACAAAATTATTAGAAGTACTACTCTTTTTAACTTCGTTTAACAAAACATTATCTTTAGTGTATAAAACCTTACTTGGATCTGTCTTATTAAAGATTTGAAGTGTTCCTACTATTTTATATTTATAATTGAAATCAAGATTTTTATCGGAATGAACTTCATATTTAAAATCAGCATTAATAGTATTAATAAGACTAGCAACATACTGCATACCACTATTTAAATACTTTGTATTGTAATAAGAATTATCTTTTAAATAAACAGTATAATCAGCTTTTCCATTCTCACTATATTTGACAATAGAATCTTTTTTATTTTCTGTAAAAGTCTTAATTAAGAGGATTGTTCCCATGCAAAAGACTATAATAGATAGTGATAGTGTTATATAAAACACTAATTTGGAAATGGGTATTTTTTTATTATTGTTTAATGTGTACATTTTATCTGTACTAAAATATTGGACTTTATTATTCATCTTTTATTCTCCTTTATAAATCTATTTAATAGGACTGTTGGATAACCAATGTATGAAACTTTAAACTTTACAATCCCAACAATGTCATCATTTTTAACAGTCCAGTTATCGATAACTTGTCCTTTTCGATCTCCTTTAGTCGATATTAGATAAGTACTATTTTCTTCTTTGATGTCGACAACACGGTGAGTATATATTGAATCTTTCATGCGAAAGACAAGAATGTCTCCTACTTTTAAATTTTCTAAATGATTTTTTATTGTTTTATCAACAATTATTGCATCTCCCACTTGAATAGTTGGACTCATACTACCTGAACCAACAACAGCAATCCAATAAGAAAAGATATTACTATATAGGGAAATAATAATGACAATTAATAAAACACATATTCCTATAAAAATATTTGAAAAAATGTTTTTGGCTTTTTTTCTTTCAATAGTAACTTTCTTTTCTTTAGTTAAAGTATTATCAACTATATATTTTATAATTAAAGGAAGAAGAAACATTACGACCGATTCTAAATAAATGCTTAAATTAGGATAAATCGGTAATAAATATATATATAAATTCATTATTAATTGATAAATTATAGTTGGTAAATATCCATATTTATAGGAAAAATCTATTAACATTATATTTTTAGTAATGCTGGGCAAAATAACTAGTGTTAACATTTTTAGAATTTCTTCACAGTCTTTTATGTCATAAGAAGGTAATGCAATTAAGAAATCTAAGGTTGTAAAAATAATTAACATCATAAAATATATTTTCTTATTTTTATTACTTTTATGAGAAAGGTTATATCTAAATAATTCTAATAGTGCTAACAAAATGACAACAGGAAATGTGTTTTTGATAATGTTTTTCAAGGTAAAACTATATGGTGACTTGACATAACCTGTAAAAAGGCCAAATCCATATATTATTATTAAAAAAGAAACTGTGTAAAAGATAATAATTGTAATAATTTTCTTTTTATCTTTACTAATCATTTTTACTTTTTCAAAACCGAATAGTAGTATTGATATCAGCAATAATATTCCAACTGGAAATACAACGTTATTTCCACTAAAAATGTTTTTTACAAAAACATTTAATATTAAGAAAAAAATAATTATTAACTCAAAAACAATAATTTTCTTTTCACTTTTTTTCAAGAAATCACCTCACATTAAATATCTTTGTAAAAAACACAATTAAATGAAAAATATGAGGAAATAATGATAGACATTTTTCAATATTGTGTTTTTCCAAAAATTGATTCACTTGCATTTTTTTATATAATATTATGTGGTTTGATTATATATAAGCGTCGTTGCAAGATTAGTTATTTGAACGTCATCAGTTGGTAATTCGTCTGCTGTTATATCATCTTTATATACTAGCTTTAGAAGTAACTCTTTTGAATTTCCAGCCTTTAACTCATCATCAGTATTTATTGTACTTCCATCAGCATATGTCAACGTATATTCCAAATGATTACATACATTGGAAGCGACTTTTTCTTTAGCATCAACATTAGCACCGGTTACTGTACAAGTTGGAGTTGGAACGTTCACTGAACTCAATTTAGCATTAAAAGTTCCTTCATTCTTAACTGTAACTTTATATGAAACTGAGTCACCAGGTGTGGTAAGTGTTACCGCAAAATTACCAATTTTAGTATCACCGGTTTCAATTGATGGTTTTGTCACTTCAGTGGCTGTACCTGTTTTTTCAACTTCTTTTAAATCAACAAACTTAATTTTCCAAGATGATTTTTTAACAGTAGCTGTTCCATCAAGTGTTAATTGTTGCGTAAATGTAGCATAACTAATTCCAACTACAACAATAACTGCTAAAACTGCAACAACAGCAGCCAAAACGCCAAATTTTTTATTTTCCATTTTTTTACCTCCTATTACTTTTGTGAGTAGATTATCGTTATTCCCAGTCCCGATATTTCGACGGGATTGGATGGCAATGATTTACCAGAATATTTAAGAGTTAGTTTTAATGTTTTAGTTGTACCACTAAGCAAAGTATCGTCAATATTAACACTACTACCATCACCATATGATAAATTGTATACTAGATTATCACAAACTAATTTGCTATTCGAGTAATCATTGATGACGTTACTACTGCAAATAGGTTTTGGTATCGTAATCGAACTTATATAGGCATCTAATCCACCATCATTAACAACATCAAATGTATAGATAGCGCCATCACCAGGTTGGTAAAAATTAAGATCAAAGTTACTTATACTCGTCAATTTATCACGCAATTTAGGAGTAACGGTCTCACTTGCTTCTCCGATAAGATTAACTTTATGCAAGTTCTCAAAGTGAACATCCCAACTTCCACTATTCATTGTCGCATAGCCATTTATATCTAAACGGCTAGTAACAGTAGCATAAGCAATTGATATTCCTACAATCATGGACAAAGTTATGAAAACAATACCAATGCCATTGACTAATACTTTTACCCTCATAAATACACCTCAACACATTTTATATCACAGAATACTTAATATTCTGTGATACATCATCCACTCTACATTACAAATATAATACATTTTTCGACAAAATTCAACAATAAATTGTCGATTTATTACAAAAAAGAAAGGAGTAAAAATTATGTTATTTGTAAAACATAATCGTAGTACATATACCAATTTATTAAAAGCATGGTTAAGGTATAAAAAAGAAACAGTAAAGGAGCAAAGCTATATAAAATATTATACTTTAATCGAAAAACATATAAATCCGATACTGGGCAATATGAATTATAGATCATTAACAGAAAAACAAATAAAAGCATTTTTTAGTGATTCAAGAATCGCCAATTTAGCCTTGTCAACTCAAAGATCATTAATTTACATAATAAAAAGCTCAATAAATTATGGTGTATCCCATAATTTATGTAAACCAATTGGAGAGTTAAACATAAAAATTAAAAAACCAAAAGCTAAAATTGTTTATTTAACTATAAAGGAACAAGAAACCTTAGAAAAATATTTAGTTTTAAAAAAAGATATTAGAAAATTAGGAATTTTAATGTGTCTATATACGGGGATACGACTAGGAGAAATTTGTGGTTTATGTTGGAAAGATATAGATTTTTACAATAAGTCGGTATCTATAAATAGGACAGTACAAAGAATAAAAAACAACGAAAAAAATGCTTTAACTAAAACTAAAAAAATAGTGTCAACCCCTAAAAGTGATTCGTCGAAAAGAACGATACCATTACCTGATTTTTTAATAGATTTATTATTAGAATTTAAATCTGAACCTGATAATTTTATTTTGACTAATACGCCAGCCTTTAAAGATACTAGAGTATATGAAAAATATTTTGAGAACGCTCTAAAGAAATGCAATATCAGAAAGTTAAATTTTCACACTTTAAGGCATACTTTTGCCACTAGATGCATCGAGTCAGGAATGGATATCAAAACATTAAGCGAAATATTAGGTCATTCTTCTTATCGTATAACTTTAGATGTCTATGTACATTCAACTATTGATCAAAAAAGATGTTGTATCAATAACTTGGTCGATTACATTAATCCTATCACAGAATATTAAGTATTCTGTGATACATTTTATTTGGAATATGTAAAAGAAAAAGCTTAGACAAATGAAGTAAACTTTAGGAAGTTACTTCATAAACCTAAGCTTTAATTTTATATAATAAATATTTTTCTATAATTACCAGATATTATTTTCTTACTTGTAAAGGATGTACTGATAACTCTTTACCATAATTATATCATTCTGGTAAAATATTGAAAGATTTTGTAGATAGATAAAATTTATTTTACAATGTTTATTTACAAGATAAAAAAACAAAAGTATCAATGATCCTTTTGTTTTAGAACTGTTTGTATACGGATTGCTCACTTTAGTAATAATCAATTATTAAACTTACTATAGCTTTTTTTAGAAAAATGTGATATAATAAGGCCGCTTAACGAGAAAGGGGAAATTTTTATGGAACGACAAGAAGTTTTAGATAATTTAAAGACGATGTTCAAGGTATTATTAAATTCACAAGCTAATAATGTTGATATCGATATTTATTTAAAAAAGCCATATTTGTTCTCAACTGAAAATTTGAGTTATTTAAGGTCTTTTAAAGATAATTTGTCTAAAGATAAAAATATTTTAACGGTTTTAGGTAGTGGTGACCAGGTTTTAGCATCAACTATTTTTGGTGCTGTCAACTTTACTACTTTCGATTACAATGAATTGCAATATCCCGTATATGAGTTAAAAAAAGCAGCAGCATTAAATCTAAATGTATCACAGTACAACAACTTCTTATTGAAAACTGGTAATAAGAAATTCTTTTCACCGATAATATTTAATACATTGAAAAAAGATTTACCAGCTGGTCTAGATGAATATTGGCAAACTATTATTAGTAATATAAATCTCAGTAATGAAGAAGACATCGCGGCACTTTTCAAAGCTGGTATCCATATATGTAAAGATAATTTAAAAAAAGAATTTTTACCATATATCAGAACTAATAAAGATTACTATAATTTAAATGACAATCTTGAAAAAATAAAACTAAAACACTATAAGAGTACTCTAATCGATTTAAAAAACACTCTTACTGATGAGACATTTGACTTTATAAATCTATCAAATATTTTAGATAATGTCTGTTATGTTAGTGATGAAAGTAATGAAGAAATAGGAAACAATATTGATGTTATAAAAAATGTTCTATATGAGAGACTAAATCCTGATGGAGTAATCATTTTAGATTATGTATTCGGAAATTCAAAAAACGACTTGAAAGAAAACAATATCGAAAATAAAAAGCCTAGCAATTATAATGAGAAGGCTAAAGAAATTTTTAATCGCCGAAATAGAAAGCTATATAACATGTTAAATGACAAATTTGAAATTAATACTTTGGAGTTACCAACTACTGGATTATATAATGTTAAATGTGGTAATAGAGATACTGTCATATATACAAAAAAGAAGTAAAATTAATTTACTTCTTTTACTTTATAACCTAAATTATCAATTGTATCAGTTACTAATTTGTGATCTATTTCTTCTTTGGACAACACTTCTACTCGGTGATTATCCAAATCGACTTTCACCTTTTTTACACCATCGATATTACTTACGGCATCGATTACTCTTTTAGCACAATTGTTACAGTGCATACCTTCAACTGTCAAATTCATCTGATTTAGTTTTTTTAACATTTTCTAATCTCCTTTCAACTTTCTTTAATCTAAGGGCATTTAGTACTACTGTCAAACTGCTCATTGTCATTGCTATTCCCCCAAACATCGGATTCATGACTAAACCTAGAGGTTTAAAGAATCCAATAGCTAGAGGTATCATCAACATATTGTAGAAAAATGCCCAAAATAAATTTTGTTTAATATTGGTGATGGTCTTATTACTAATTAAAATTAAATCTAATATTTTTCCTAGATTGTCTTTCATTAAGATTACATCGGATGAGTCCATGGCAATATCCGTCGAACCAGTAATGCTAACTCCAACCGTTGCAACCGCTAATGATAAGGCATCATTTACCCCATCACCTACCATCATTACTTTTCTTCCCTCGGCGATGTAATTTTTGATAACTTCGCTTTTTTCCTTTGGTAAAACATTACTCTGTACTTCATCTATACCAATGCTATCGGCAATAACTTTGGCTGTACTATGATTATCACCAGTTAACATCACAACTCTTTTGCCAGCTCTATGCAATTTTTCTACTACCTCTTTGGCATCTTTTTTGACAATATCTTTAATTCCAATTAGAGCGATTATTTTTTTATTTAAAACGACATAGACAATACTATTAGCTTTCTTATCTAGTTTTTCTTCATCGCTTTGGTAAGGATTAACAAGTTTTAACTTATCTAAGATTTTGTTGTTACCAACATATAGTTCATTACCATCTACTTTACCACTCAATCCCATACCTGCTAAATTTTTAAAATCTTTAACTTCTAATTTTTTAGTTTTTTTCGCGGTGAAAGCTTTCGCGATGGGATGAGTAGATCCACTTTCTAAAGCTGCAACCATTTCAATAATTTTTGAATCGGGATAATCGCTGTAATTTATGATTTCTGATATTTTTAATTCACCATAAGTTAGTGTTCCCGTTTTATCAAAAACAATTGTATCTACTTTCGAAACATTTTCTAAGATTTCACTACTCTTAACTAAAATGCCGTCTTTAGCACATACCCCTTCTCCAATTACTATAGCCAGTGGTGTAGCCAGACCTAAAGCACATGGACAGGCAACTACCAAAACAGTTACAAAAGAGATGAGAGCCTCTTCTAAACCAGCACCTAATAAGATGTAGCCTAAAAAAGTTAGTATCGCTATGATTATAATACCTGGTACAAAATAACTACTTACCGTATCGGCTACTTTTTGAATCGGTGCTTTAGTATTACTAGCTTCAACTACTAATCTGACAATCTCTGAAATAGTAGAGTCTTTTCCTATTTTTAATGCTTCATATTCAAGATAACCATCATGATTTATACTTCCAGCGATTACTTTATCGTTCTTTTTCTTCTTAACCGGAACACTTTCACCGGTAAGAAAGGCTTCATCTAAATGGGCATCCCCTTTGGTAATTACACCATCAACCGCTATTTTCATACCCGGTTTACATATCAATATGTCACCTTTTTTCAACATATCTAAAGTGACTTTCTTTTCTCCATCTTTCGTTTTCAAAAGAGCACTATCAGGAGTAATTTGAACTAATTCTTTAATAGCACTTTTCGTCTTTTCTTTATTTCTGGAATCGACAAAACGCCCAAGTTTAATAAAGAAAATGATAACAGCACAACTTTCAAAATACAAGTTTTCAACACATGTAAAATCATTGTTAATGACCATAATCATATTAAAAATGCTGTATACATAGCTAGACAAAACACCAATTGTCACCAAAGTATCCATATTAGGCATCTTATGAAGCAAATTTTTAATACCACTGATAATTATATCTTTTCCATAAAAAAGAAAAATAGAAGCTAAAACAAATAGAGAAATGGAATAATTAACTGGATATTTCATCATGTCTAAAAAAGGAAGTGATCCCAAATGGATCATATGGGACATCGATATGTATAAAACAAGAACAACTAAAATTCCAAAAACGATTAGTCCAACTTTTTCATTACCTACTTCTTCTTCATTTGCTTTGTCATAGTCACCCAAATTTATAAACCCAGCATCGTGAACAAACTTACTGAGATCATCCATCGTTATATTATCTTCACATTCGATCATTGCTTGAGCCATTACTAAATTGACACTGGCATTAATGATACCATCCTGTTTATTCAAATATTTCTCCAAACCACTAGAACAAGCACTACAACTCATACCACCAATTTTTAAGATTACTTTTTTCATATTAATTTATCCTTTCAAACAGATCGATAACTTCGTCAACAGCTTCCAATTTATCCTCTTTCAAATTATCAACAACACATGTGGATAAATGGTTTTTTAATATTAGATTTCCCAAACTCTTAAGCGCTTTCGACGATGCCGATAACTGAATTAAAATATCGCCACAATAACGATCATCCTCAATCATCTGTCTAATTCCCTTTAACTGCCCTTCAATTTTATTTAATCTCTTATAAAGATCTTCTTTTTCACTAAATGTTCGAATCTTTTTTTTCATCTTACCACCACTTATATAATATACCCCTATAGGGTATATGTCAACTCAAAAAAAAGAACCTTTAAGGTTCTAATTATTTAGTTACAACAAATAGTTTATCATTTTGATCAATCAAGAAAGCTTCACCACTATCACTAACTATAAACGGATATTTATAATTATCATTATCAAGAGTCAAATAACCGATATTATAAATTCTAGGAACATCGTATTCTCTATATCCCTTAGTCATATCTTTAAGATAATTGTTACTACTATCTAAACTATCTTTATTAATTTTCTTATAATAAACTTTTCCCACTTCTCTACCACTTATAAAGATTATAAAACTATCACTATTATCAATTACTGTATAATCTCTAAAATCGATATCTATAATAGCTTCTTGATTAGTAATTTCATTTTTTATAGCTAAATGACTTTCGTCGTTGACATATACTTTAAAATCAAATTGTTGACTACTCAAGATACAGTTGACATTATCGATATCATTACAACCAGCTGGTAGATCATTTCTTCTTACGTAATTAAGATCATATACATTTCTATTCTGATAATGGACTTCATAATTAGCAATCTTTTTTTCGACATATTTATAACAAATTTCATCACTACCCTCAATTGGTATAAATAGACAAGCGATGAAAATTACGACTAGGACAATAATAATATTTTTACAGAACTTAACATTACTTTTATCTTTTTTAATTTCTGCACTGGATAGTTCTTCTTTTTCTTCTAGTAAGTTATTAATAGATGTCTTACTCAAAATCTTTAGGGCGGTAACAATAAAGATAGCTCCTAAAAGAGTATTGATTAAAATACTGAACAATCCTGTCTGTAAAGTATAATTATTAATTGATGTACAATCTTTGATAAGGTTCATTTCCCCGATAAATAATGAGAAATCATAGAATGCATGTAGGAATACTACTGACCAAATGTTTTTACTTTTATAATATATTGCTCCAAATAAAATACCAGCTGTCGTAGCTAATAGAACCTGAACATACGTAGCAAATACTGATTGAAAAGCAACATTTGAAAAATGCATTCCTCCAAAGATAAATGATGACAAGATAATCGATGCAATAACGTTCTTGCGGTTATTACCAAATCTTTCAATAAATTCATTTTGAATCCAACCACGACATAGAAATTCTTCAAACATTCCAATAAAGATAGTATATAAAACTAAATTTATAAAGTTAGGAACCTTAAAAGTATCTAGACTTAATACACTAGCTATTAAAAATATCACCGATAAAATTAGTAGTGGTGCCCCTAATAGAACACTTTCTCTAAATTTCATTTTTGGTTTATTAAAGACATATCCATTCTTCGATAATAAAAGCACAACTAATACGGCAAGAACCATTAATCCTTCGACAATTGCTTCACTACCATATTTAAAATTAGTAATTGATGTAAAAGCTTCATATGCAAAGAACTGTGATATTACATCAAACACCAAAAAAATTAAAAGCATCTCCATAAAAAATAGAAAAATACTTCTTCTCTTACTGTTATTTTTTCTCGTTTTATTTTCTTTCCCCATATTTTACTCCTTCCATTATAAGTTTATCATAAAATTAATAAGATAACTATTAAAATTTAGTTAAGTTTTATAATAAAAAAAGAAACTAAAATTTTAGTTTCCTGTTAATATCCTTTTATACGTTTAGTAAGTACTTTTCCTTTCATCTCTTCTAGAGCTTCTAACTCTCTTTTATGTTCTTCGGCAACATCAAATTCTCTCTTTCTCTCATATCCCAGTAATTTATTAGCTTTTCCTTCAGTATTCTCTATATCTTTTCTAATACAAGACATGTAATAACTTACTCCACCATTTACTAAAGGACTACTAGGTTCTTTTTTCTCTTCAGTTATCGGATGGTTAAATTTACGATTATAGATGATACTCAAAACATAAGAAGCTAAATAATTATGCGCTTTACTACTTATATGAAAGTTGAAATCTCCTTTACTAAAATAATCGCCAAAAGCATTCATATCTATATAAGTCATATGATATTTTGAACATATATCCATCAAAGAGTCATTATATTGGTTTTTTAAATTTATAAAATCATCTAATCCTTCTTTATGAAATGAATGTGGAGTATATAGACCTAAAGCATATATATCAGCTGTATTATTGATGTCCAATATCTTTTTAAAGTTGTTTTCAACTCCATCCATGACCCCTTGGAATACTTTAGGATCGCTCATTTTATCCAAAGTGTAATTATAATTAGGTTTTTTATCACGGTTTTTGTAATCCTTAACTATTGCAGCAGGATTATTACCAACTTCACGCATCAAATTATTACTACCAGTGGAATAAATGATAATTGGCTCTTTACTAGTTTTTAGAATATCAGTTATTTTTATTTCTTTATCGTTTTCATTAGTTTTAATCGCAAATTTATATATATTAGCTAACTTGGCAATAAATTTTGGAAGGGATAGATCAGTGGCAATCTTTTCAAGTGATTTAATCATGCCACAGATATTTAATTCTTTTATCTCTTCGTAAGTAAGATTGCTATCTAAAAGATAATCGATATGTTCAGTTTTATTAAATAGACCTGAAAAAGCATCGATATCGGTAACAGCTACTCCATAATCTTTTAGAGCGCTTACTAAGATTCCAAAAAAACTATCTTTAAAGAAGTCGACATTACAATTTATACCCTGTGAATCATTAAGTCCAATCATAGCAAGGGTAGTATCTTTATAGTATTGTTTTAAATATTTCAACTCTTCTTCATCAAACATATTACCATCTCCAAATACAGAGGCTATCATACTATAAAAAGCTATAAAAGTCAAAAAAAGATGAAGCATAGTTCATCTTTAAACACCATTATTCTTTAATAATATTTTTACTACAGTAATACGTTATCAAGAAATATCCACCATAGATAATGACAATAAATATGGCAGTTGTAATGATGGATGGTAGTAATTGATCATTACCAAATACTTCTAGTATTTTAACCGCAAACATTATACCGAAGACAGAATGAATCAAAGCAAGTATTAACGGTAACATAAAGAAGATAGCAATTTGTCTAAATAATGCTTTATTAATCATGTTCTCATCAGTACCAATCTTTCTTAACATTCTAAATCTTTCTTTGTTATCACTACTTTCAGATAATTCTTTTAAACCTAAAATTGCAGCACTACTGATTAAGAAAATGACTCCTAAATAAAGACCGATAAATGTAACCATTGCCGATAATCCTGTTGTTGCTTCTCTAATAGCAAGTTTAGTTGAACCACTTGGAAATAAATAGTCATTTGCTTTTACATCTTTATCCATTTTATTTATATTATTTTCTATTTCTGTTATTTCTTCTCTATTTGTCGTTTTATAATTACCTATTAAATGATTTTGTACTAAGTATTCTTCATCGACAACATTATCAGGTACCAATATAAGCCCAGTATTAATATGTTGACTAGACATTTCTAAAAATCCATCTTGGCATGAATCATATTTAGGTTTTAGAGTATGTCCGAATAGATTAATCGTTTCACCGTTTTTAAGAGCAACATTTCTAATACTAACCATTGATTTAAAATCAGCAACAATAATATATTCATCATCGTTTAAGGAATACTCTTTGATGCCATAAAATTTAGCTACTTTATTGTAATCACTTATTTTCATAATAGATTCCATTGTATCATAAGCTAAAAACGGAAATTGTGTTTTGATACTATCCAACTTTGATCCTAAAGTGTGATTCATCGTTAAATTCTTTGTTGCATAAGTATTAATTTCTATATAATCTTTAAAGTAAGAAGTAATATCAAAATTAAACAATTCAAACATTTCTTTAGCTGTATAGTGAGAGTTTTTTATTTGTGAATCGTTATATCCATATTTTCGATATTTTTCATAATATTTATCCATATTCATATTAGCTGTAAACATCGCATCAGCTGGAGCAAGTTTTCTAATATTAGCGTTCATCGAATTTTTAACCGTAAGACAAGATGATAATAGACATATTGTTATAAATAACATTAAACAAATAATTGTGGTTGAAAATACTGTTGTGTTAATTTTACTTGAAAACTGTCTTAATGTAAAACTATTTAATCCTTTGTAATAGAACTTCTTGATACTCATTGCTATTCTTAAGATTAATCCTGATAAAGACCAGAAAATAAAGAACGTACTTACTGCACCCATGATAATAGGTTTTATTATATCAGTTACTTTTTGTAAAGTAAGAAAATCATGAGTAACTATGTAATAAGCTCTTCCTAAAACAATGACTGAAATGATAAATATGGCGATGCATAGATAAGGATTTTTTAATTTAATCTCTTCACTTGTCTTAGCTCCATTTAATAGATCGATCAATTTACATTTACTGACACTTAACGTATTAAATATCATGACAAGTAAATACATAATACTAAAATAGATGATCGTTTTAATACAAGCAGAAGTGGAAAAGACAAAGGCAAATTTAGTCAGATTGGCTTCAAACATATTGGCAACTACTAAACTCATCAATTGTGATAGAAGTACCCCTGCTCCTAGTCCTACAATCAAAGATAAAATACCAATGAACAGTGTTTCAAAAAATAATATTAGTGATATTTTTCTCTTACTCATACCGAGCGTTAGATAAACTCCAAATTCTTTGTTTCGTCTTTTCATTAAGAATCGCGATGCATAAATAATTAAGAAACCTAGTATAAATGAAACGAAGACACTGACACTGGATAACATAGTCATCATGAGATCAATCAATTCTTCGGTTGATGAAGAGACATCCATCATTACAGTTTGACTGTCAAGGGCATTAAACACATAAAAGATGGCTACTCCTAAAATGAGAGTAAAAAAGTAGATGGCATAATCTTTAATACTCTTCTTGATATTTTTTAATGACAATTTATAAAGCATTGTTTAAATCTCCACCGAGTAAAGTAACAATATCGATTATTTTATCAAAAAATTCTTTACGAGAATCTCTACCTTTACGAATCTCCTTAAAGATTTTACCATCTTTGATAAAGATAACACGACTAGCATAAGAGGCGGTAAAAGCATCGTGAGTCACCATGAGAATTGTCGCATTCATCGCTTCATTTAAATAATTAAATCGCTCTAGTAACATGCGTGACGATTTAGAATCAAGGGCTCCGGTTGGTTCATCGGCAAGTACTAACTTCGGTTTAGTAATGATTGCTCTAGCTGATGCTACACGCTGCTTTTGGCCACCACTCATCTGATATGGATATTTATTTAAGATTTCTCTGATATCGAGCTCTCCAGCAACTCGTTTTACTCTTTTATCTATTTCTTCACTTTTAACACCCTGAATCGATAGAGCAAGGGCAATGTTTTCGTAAGCAGTAAGAGTATCTAATAGATTAAAATCTTGAAAGATAAATCCTAACTCTTCTCTTCTAAATTTATTTAAATCATTTCCCTTTAATTTAGTAATATCAACACCATCGACATAGATGTGCCCAGATGTTACGTGATCAATAGTTGATATACAATTTAAAAGAGTTGTCTTTCCTGAACCAGATGCTCCCATAATCGCAACAAACTCACCTTTATCGACATCAAAAGATAAATTATCAATTGCTTTCGTTAGAGATGAACGACTACCATAATACTTTTCAATTTTATTGACTTTTAAAATGTTTTCCATATAAAACTCCTTTCATTACCATCATAAAATAAAAATATTGCGTTGTCGTTTTTCTAACATTACTAATTATTACAGTTTTGTAATCTACTTGACTACATCGTAATATTTGTTTTTAGCAAACGTAATTTTAACTTTGGTATATTTCCCCTTTTCCGACTCAATCGATATCTCATGCCCCAATTTTTCACACATGTTTTTACATATGTTAAGTCCCATCCCAGTCGATTTATTTTTAATCCTTCCATTCTCACCAGTAAAACTTTTATCGAAGACATATTTAATATCTGACTTACTAATACCAATTCCATTATCCCAAACTGTTAAAACGGTTTTTTCATCATCTTCAGAAGTAGATATTTTTACCAAAGAATCAGTATCTCTTTTATATTGAATACTATTACTTATTATTTGACCTAAAATAAATTCTAACCACTTGGAATCAGTTAAAACTTTACCAGCATTATTAGATACCGAAAAATCGATTTTTTGACTTAGAAGATCATCCATATATTTTAAACTGACATTCTTGATAACTTTTTGAATATCGACTTCTTTGATCAAATAATCTTTATAAGCATTTTCACTTCGTGCGTAATACAGAACTTGTAAAACACAATCATCAATTCTTTTAAGTTGTTTAATCAATTTTTTATTGTTGTTTAAACTCAACATTAAACTAGAAAGAGGTATTTTTACCTCGTGAATCCACATCTCGATATAATCTTTGAAATCGTTTAAATGTTCTTGAATATTATTGATGTTTTCACTCATCGATTTATTCACATCGTACATAGCACGATACAACAGGTTTCCTTCATAAAAATGTGGTTCATTTAATGTTTCTAAAACGAGATAAGCTTTATCTAATCTCTCGATATTTAAAAACAAATTATTATAAAAATTTACTTTTCTAAAGTAATCAATTAGTAAAATGGTCAACAATGACAAAAAAAGAATAGTAGTAATACCGATGATTAAATAAGAATCAGCTTTAAAAGCCATAAGCATTAACATAATTACTAAATATGAAAAACCATAAATAATAAATATATACATTTTATCTTTTAAATAGTTACTTACTTTCATAATAAAATATACCCCTGACCTTTTCTCGTCTCGATAGCGTCGGAATAACCGACACTTTTTAATTTAGAACGCAATCTACTTATATTGACCGTTAAAGCATTATCATTGATAAATTCATCGTTATTCCACAGATCAGTCATTAGTTCATCACGAGTGACAATTGTGTTTTGATGGTTTAACAGATAACAGAATATAATCATTTCGTTTTTAGTTAAAATTATCTTTTTATCTTCTTTTTCGATGAGACCTTTACTAATGTTTATTTTTAAATCGCGATATGTAAGAAGGTTTAAATCGCCATTATATCTTTTGAGAACTGCCCCGATTCTGAGTAGTAAAATGTTGGGATTGTAAGGCTTGGTAATATAGTCATCTGCGCCATACGATATCGATAAGGCTTCATCAGTCTCCGAAACTTTACTAGTTACCATAATGACTGGTACACTGGATTCTTTTCGTAACTGTTTTAGTAATTCTTCACCGTTTAAATAAGGAATGTTTATGTCTAAAAGTACTAAATCGCTATTGGAAGCAATGATCGTATCTAAACAATTTTCAAAATTCTCAACTACTAATGCTTCATAACCACTATTTTCAAGTAAAGATCTCATCTCTTCTCTAACTTCACGGTCATCCTCTACTATCATTATTTTCTTCATTTAATCACCACTTATCTATTATTATACCTTATTATAAATTTTACAACCTTACAATTTTGAAACAAAAAAGTAAATTCAAAAGAATTTACTTATAAAATTAATAGCTATTTAGTGAGTTATTTCAACTGTGACATTGCCATTACCTAAAGCTTCACTGAAACCACTCACATCATCGATTTGACCGATTCTTGTATAATCGTAAGAAGTATCAAAAGATTTATAGAAAAGTACTAAACAATTATTACCGAACAACATAATGTCCCCAACCTCTATTCTTTTAGGACTATAACTAGAAGTAGGTAAATTATCATCTAAATAATAATATTTTTCGTTACCATTAAGTTCACTCATATTTAACTCTAGTGGTAACATCGTAACAAACTTTTTCGTCGTTTCACTATCGACTAAACTAGCCGTAAAACTTTTACCATTGACAATAATATTTATCTTTAAATCCATATCTTTCTCACTTCTCTTTTCTAAGTTATCATTACTATTATCATTCAACTTATCTCTATTCGTAAAACTATAAACAGTAAGACCAATAATTAAAGTTAAAATTACTAATATTACTAAACCATAAATCTTTTTCATTTAAACGCAACTAGAAAACATCGCCAGTTATCCTCCTTATAAGTCTTGTTTACTTTTGTAAACTTTATAACAATAATTCCACTCTCGATAATTATCATCACTTCTATGATCGACAACTATTCCCATATCTTGTAAGTATTGTCCCAAAAATTTTGATACTTTAACTGCACCTTGGTAATTTAAATGCCTTCCCTTATCTCTAGTCTCCGTTTTCCAATCGATATCTAACGCAGGTTCTAAATTCAAATCTAAAAACTCAACTCCATATTTACTAGCTAGATTTTTAACCGTCGAATGTTTCGCATAATTCCAAGTACGCATATTAGGATTACTCATAAATATCAACTCGATATCATTATCTTTACATAGATCAACGATTTTCTCGATATATATCAAATTGTCTTGAGGTATCTTTCTTTTTTTATTATTCGGCTTCATATAATTTTTCTTTTTAGCTGGAAGAACTCCCGTTAAATATTTAAAGCCTTTACTGTAGTTAACCGTATCAAATTTATCATCGTTATTCAAAAAATTAAATAGATATTTTTTCCAGTTATCGTGATAGTTCATAATCGGAATATATTTAGTAATCATCTTTTTAGAGTCGTAATACCAAGGTCTATTTTGGGGATCGCGAAATAGAACATCAGCCTCGACAAAAACAACTTGTGGCGATTGACTAGCGACGATAAATTTTAAATTGTCATAAGTATCACTAATTATTTGCGCAGCATTAGCGATATCATAACTAGTATATCCATAATCGTGCCATATCTCCATTGGAGAAATAGCTGAGTAAACTAAACTATCTCCTAGAAAAATGACATCGACAGTATTTTCTTTCTCACCAAGAATTTCATGACTTGATGTATTAATAATTCCGAATTTATTGACATAGCCCTTTTGAGGTAATAAAAGATAAGAAAAAAGTTCAAACAGCAATATAAATATTACACCAAAAATTATAGATTTTATAACATTCTTTACTACATTATTCATTCTCTCACCTGATACTTCTCTACATCAATAATTATATAATAGTTAAATTTTCCAGTCTATATATTTGGGGTTGCTAAATGTTGAATTCAAATTTCTCAATAATTGATTTCTGTGGAATCCAAATATGAATAATGTTTTTCTATCTTTTTTAAGTTTTCATCACGAAGTAAATTTATATCATATCTAGATATTTGATTGTACATCTTTTTGGGAAATATTTTCTTCATCGAAGAAGCATAATTACTTCCATCGAGCGGAATTTCATATCTTACAACTTTGTCATTTCTAAAAGTAAATTTATAAGCCATTGAACTGCCAGAACCACTGTAAAGTTTTTGATCTTTGACGTAATAAGACTCTTCTAAAATCCACATGTAAGCATATTGATATTTATCATCACTACTGATGCCAAAACCGTGATATGAAATTATCTGTTGATAATCATCTCCACGATGTAAATCGTCTTTGTGACTACGTAAATAATCGATCGCCACATCGTATAAATAGTCATGTCCCTTAATATAGTTCGTCCTATCATAAAATAAGTTAAACAAAATAATTCCTATTACCCCAATTAATAATAGAATTAAAATAAAAATGGTAATCTCTATTTTCTTTTTCATAACCTCTACTTGAACCTTTCCTTTATTATATCATCGCTTTCAAGCCTTCCCACTAACATCGTCGAATTATTATCATGATTTTTAAAATTAATTGCTACCTGTCTCTCATCGTAATTGGCATAACAATATTTACAAAAATGTTGACACGAATTGTAAACACCGATGTCAACCATCTCGACACAATTACATTTTCCACCTTTTCTAGCTGTCCAATTTTTATATTTTTTACCAGTTAAAATGTAAGCCATTTGATGGGATAGACATTCACCAATCTTGAATCCATATTCACTTAGATTGCGTTCTTCAAAACAAGTTTGAACCGTCATATTATGTTCTTTAACACTTCTACTAAAGCTAGTTCCAATTTCTCTGTAATCTTCCTCAGTAAAATCTTTAAGGCGTAAAGTTTTCATATTAGCGCGAACATTTTTATAATCGTCGATAAAAGAAACAATGATACTTGTGACATAACCATCTAAAAGAGAACACATTCGTTCAAAAGCTTTTTTATGATATGTAACACTATATTTATCACTCAAAAATATCGGATCATATCTAACATATAAATTGTCCTTGCCAATTATCTGAGATAACTCTTTTATGGCATCAATTATTTTATTTTTATCGGGAACATTCGGTTCAATATCTTTTTTATAAGGAGTTAAAGTAACATGAAATAAAATCGGTTTAGTAATTTCTTTTAGATGTTTAAGAATGGGAATAGGATTTTTAGTACAAAAAAGAATGGCATCGACATTTTCAAAATTAATTCTACTGACGAGTTTACGGTTATAAGGATTTCTAACATCGACAAAACCCTCTCTATATCTCTTCATAAACCAATCGGTATAAAAGGCCACTATATCGGTACGACCACTGACGTTTAATATCATTTTATTTAGATAATTCCTTTTCCAATTCTTTTGGTACAGATCTAGGCCCTCTGATAGCTCTTATTCCGTATTCATTCAGTTTAGTAAACGTAAATTCATCAGGTTTATATCTTTTAACCAATTTAATTTCCATAACTTTAGACATCTTAATATTTTTATCTTTATATTGATGAGGAATATTAACTTTTACAACCTTACATTTATAAAAAATGGCAGAGTAAGGACTAGCAATGTACAAATAGACAGTATCACCAATCGTTAAATTATTGGACTGTTTCCACCTAATCGTATCGGTATCATTAAAACAATTGATGACATCGTAATACTTGGGGTTAGCAGGTATTATCCACTCATGAGCACTTTCAGTAAAAGCATGGCTTTCAGTAACATACTCCATTATTTCATCATCACTAACAGTATCATCTAATAAAATAGTAATCCACTTCTTTTTATTCATATGATAAGCTCTGTAAAAGCCTTTTTTCTTGATCAAATCCGGTATTTTATTCTCATCTAATTTAAGATTTAATACTTCTACTTCTCTATCTTCACCATCTAATTTATTCTTATTAATCGTCATAATAAGAGCATACCACTTCGCGTTATTAGGATTTCTAAAGATGCCATCTTCGGTCGAATCATCCCACGGAAATTCCGGTTCATCGTGATATTTATCGATTATTAATTTAACGATTCTGTTGGTCTGATCAAAAACGAAGTAATTAGTAATGGCACAGTTAGTTCGAATATCGATTAAAAACTCTTCGAACAGCGCTCTGATAGTGTTGACAAATTCACCAGTCTGTTCTTCAATGCGGTAGTTGACATATTCATCCCCAAAACTCAAATCGTAAATCTTTCCAACTACTGTCCCATCAGAGGAAATCATAACCTCTATTTTAAAAGAATCATCTAAAATATTTTTAGAAATGACATAATTTTCATCTGTTTTCTTAAATCCATAAGGAATTAACTTATCAAATAATATTTTACTACGTTTAAATATTTCTCTTTCCATGTTCACAACTGATCACCACAACTTTACTTCTTCAAATTGATTTTAATCTGTTTTCTGATAGATGGAAAAGCATTCAACAATCGGTTATAGCGTTTGAACTTTTTAATGATCATTTCTCTAGCTGCCTTGGAAACCTCTTCGGTACTGTCACTGTTAACACTAAGTTTTTTAAGATTAATCGCTACTTCAAAAGATAATTTAAAATCGCAAAGATAATTAAAAATTAAAATGATACTGATGACATTTAACCATAAATCAGAAATTAAACCGATGTACTTTAGAATTATTGGATTAGTAACGTTGATAACTAATAATCCCGCTATTCCAAAGTATATAAGACATTCTAGACAGATGCGACCATTAAGATTAAATTTATTATTGCTGTAATCCCACCAACGAGTCTTAAATATTTTTTCCATCACGTAACTCGTAAGATACTCTAAAAAACCACATAGAACAACGGAAGATAAAAACAATAAAATAACGGATGATATATCACTTAACAAAAGAGTTATCAATAGAGCTCCAAAACCGTAAATCAAGCAATACGGACCAACTAAAAACCCACGATTGATAAATTTTCTTTCAGAGATATAAACTCTGATAACCTCGATTGTCCATCCCAAAACGGCATATATCGTAACTAATAATAAATATTGTTCTATAACTCGCATAAGCCACATTTCCCTTCATAAAAATTATATCACATTTAACTAAAAAAGAAGCAACCGCTTCATTTTTATCATTAAAATTCTTTCTTTAATTGAAACCTCAGAGATATTAAGTAAGAAATGTATAAAATGGCAATACTTGATACAATTAAGACAAGAGGCCAATGGTTTTCAAAAACACCCAAGAAATTTAATATTTTCGATAAATCGACAACACTTGAAAATAAGCCTCCAACTATAACAGTACCAAAAATTACTACCAAAATCATAATTCTTCCCTTTTCTACTCCAAACTTGAAAATAATTGGATACATAAAAGATTGAACTAATGCTGTTCCAAATATCATCGCTAACATATTTAAGAAAGTCATCTCCAAGTCAATACTCTTATTTAAAGTATATGAAATAAATAGCGATAAAATTATTGTTATGACAGTCATTATTAAAATTATCAAAACTGTCGTTAGATACCTAGCTTTAACACTGTTTTTTCTACCATTGGGAAAAGTCGCCGCATAACTATTCCAGTTGTTTAATTCATCATAACTGAATGTTGAAATCATAATCGCAATACTCATAAACGGTAAGATAAAGGACATATCTATTTCACCAAATAAACCCATGATTAGATAAAAGGCAACTAGAACTCCTAAAACTTTAAGATTATTCTTGATCATCGCGATATCTTTCTTCATAAAACCAATCATTATTTCACCCCCTTAATCATTAAAACCATTAGATCATCTAAGGTTATTTTATCAATTACTTGAACATTGTATTTCTTTTTAAACTCTTTTTTATTTTCGATTAGAACATCGTATTCATGAGCATTCTTTTTGTATTTAATGTAATCTTTTTTATCTATTTTCTTAAATTCTTTTTCACCACATTTTACTATGCCATACTGTTCTAATAACTCATCACAAGTTTTTGAAAGGACGATTTCACCATCGTTTATAAAAGTTATGTAATCAGCTATTCTTTCTAAATCCGTTGTAATGTGACTGGAAAGTAAAATTGAACAATCATCATCCTGAATAAAATCTTGAAAGATGTCGATTACTTCACTTCTTGCGACTGGATCTAATCCCGATGTCGGTTCATCCAAAATCAAAAGTTTAGGGTGGTGTGACAAAGCTGTGACAATTTCTAATTTTTTTCTCATTCCACGAGAAAACGTCTTAATGACTTTATTATTGGGCAAAGAAAATTCTTTTAAATAGTTGTTGAACATCACACTATCCCAATTTTTATAGATACCTTTCATTATTTTATCTATGTCTTTGGGAGTTAATATCTCGGAAAAAAACATATCATCTAAAACAGCTCCAATATCTTCTTTAATCTTTTGTTCATCTTTGGTATTGTCTAAACCAAACATTTTAACTTTGCCACTGTAATTGTTAATTATGTTTAATATCGCTTTAATAGTTGTCGTTTTACCAGCTCCATTTTCCCCAATAAAACCCATTATCATTCCTTTAGGTAGATTAAAACCAACATTTTTAAGTTCAAAGTTATCATACTTTTTATTTAAATTCTTCACTTCTAGAATATTTTCCATTATTGATCCTCCTCATATAAAATATCTAACATTTGCTCAATAGTTTTCTTCTCGATGTTATTCAGTTTAGCAATTTCAACTGCTGTATCTATCAGTGCTTCTATTTTATTAAGTTGCTCTTCTCTAGCAATTTCTCTACTTATATCCGATACATAAAAACCTTTAGATGGTATGCTGTAGACATAGCCTTCTTTCTCTAGTTCTTCATAGGCATTCTTAGTCGTTATTACACTACATCGCAAATCCTTAGCAAGCGTCCTAATCGATGGCAATATCACCCCAGCCTTAAGTTCCCCTGTTACTATTTTAGTCTTTATCTGTTCTTTTATTTGTTCATAGATAGGGACATCACTAGAATTACTAATTATTAATTCCATAATTCACCTCTTTGTATATAAATATTATATACAGTATATATACAGATGTCAAGCCAATAAAAAAGATAAATCATCAATC
Organism: uncultured Bacilli bacterium; assembly: GCA_947629075.1. Lineage (GTDB taxonomy): Bacteria > Bacillota_I > Bacilli_A > RF39 > UBA660 > CANRCI01. Next base: position 25,140 of record CANRCI010000008.1, read on the forward strand.
TACCTTTTCTTAAAAAATATTAGTTTTAAAAAACGCATTGTAAAGATTAAAAAGATACCAACTACGATAAGCAAGGAATAAGTTTTATTAACTATGGAATAATAGACAGTATAAATTAAAAAACCAAATACGTAAACGAAGAAACTTACGGCAAAAATGTGATAACAAATGTTGGCCATTTTAGGTTTATTAAGTACTATGAATACGTTTTTACAAAGTGACGCAACAGAACAGATTAAAAAGGGACTGATTATTACTTTTCCTACGACATTATTTTGAAAGAAAGCCCAAATTAAAAATATAGATGCAAATAAAGAAATGATTATGTTTCTAGTTACGATTAATAGTTGAATGGTTTTTTTATTTTGGTTATTCATACTTTCTCATTAACGATATTCTACTGTTTCTGCTAAACTTTTACGAGAACTATGCATAGGTGAAGGAGTGCAATCATCAGTTTTATATCCTAGTGGCATCAAGCAAACTGGCTCAATATTTTGGTCAAGCTCAAATTCTTTTTTTAAGACTTCTCTATCAAACATTTTAATCCAGATATTGTCTACTCCTACATTAGTAGCCTCTAACATCATATGGGTTGCTACTATAGAAGCATCTATCTCATAGGTAGAATCATCACCCTTAGACCAAGCAATACTTTTATCAGCTGCCACGATTAAACAAACTGGAGCATTGTATCGACAAGGACTAGCTTTATCTATTTTTTCAAGACCACTTTTAGATTTAACAACATAAATCTTCTGTGGTTGAATATTCTTGGCAGTCGGTGCTAATCTACCCGCTTCCAATATTTTAGTTAACAACTCATCACTAACTTCTTCATCTTTAAATTTTCTAACTGAAAATCTCTCTCTGATAACACGATCAAATTCCATATCAAAATTCTCCTTTCATCAGTTTTGCATCTTTATCTGTTGACCTTTAATCAATTCATAATTTATCAAATTACTACTATCTAAATCTTCTCGATGCATATCGATTCCCGTTATCTGACTATTTTCATAAGTCGTATAATAGTAAATTCCTCTATCAATATTACAACAAGAACTATAGATAGTTATCTCATATTTCCCTTCGCCCATATGGACACAACCTCTCTGTTGATAAACAGAACCCAATATGTGGAAGAACTGACTAATGCTTTCTGATTCACTATCACCAGATTTAGAGTTCATTTTAGTAAATGTCGCTTTGACAAATCGCGATGCTGAAGACAAATCACCAGGTAACCCTAAAGCACCCATACCACGACTGTAAACATCAAAGTTTAAAGCTTTAGAAAAATTATTCTCTGGCATCTCAGTAGATAAACTCATATAATTATTTAAATTAAACATATGCATATCAAAAGTTGGATTATTAGTCAAAACTCCAACTGGATTATCATAAACTTTTAAGCCGTCTTTAACACTTTCAACTGTTATCGATTCATCTTTATCTGAGATTATCCAATGCAGCGGTGACACTGGTAATTGATCACTAAAACTGATATTAGCTAAATTAATGTTCTTCAATAAATCTCTAACCTCTTTAACGGTTGAACACTTGGACAATACGTATGGTATGAATTCAAAAGGAGCAATATTATCTTTTTCGTCATCTATTTCTCGGTAGTAGGCATTACTAGGAAAGTTTAACCCAGCCATACCTAGTCCCTTTTCGTTA
>CANRCI010000009.1 GCA_947629075.1 uncultured Bacilli bacterium
CCACGCCATGCACCAAAGTGTAAGTGCACACCAGTTGCGAATCCAGTACGACCCATCTTACCTATTTGTTGTCCCATTTCAACTTTTTGACCAGTCTTAACCATAATTGAAGCTAAGTGACCATAAGTCGTATAATAACCGTTTTGGTGATCGATAGTAATGTGATTACCATTGTATGATGTGTAACCAGCTTCAATTACTACACCATTATTAGCAGCATATATTGGTGAATTGTATCCTGGACCAGCAATGTCATTTCCTTCATGTAATTTACCCCAACGATATCCATAAGGACTAGTTATAGTATAAGGTTTATTAGTAGGCCAAGCCCAAATTCCTGGGTTACCAACACCAGAAATAACTTTGGTACCAACGATGACGATTTTATCTACCGCTGGTGATAATTCTTCACTCTGTGTCTCATACATACTGACAGTCTCACCATTGACTTTTTTAACTTTCTTTCGAACTTTAACCGTTCCGTTCTTACCTTTTTGTTTTACTTTTTCTACACCATTCGCTAAAGTTGGATCACGTTCAATTATCGTATCATATTCCTTAGTCTGAACTTCAACGACGTAATCAACTTCTTCTAATTTAAACACGGGATCAATTATTCCTAAATTTACTTCTTGTCCAGCATAAAGTAAGTTGTCTTCACTAGTGATATCAGGATTAGCGATCAAAAATTCTTCGGTCGACAAACGATTTTTATAAGCGACATCAGCAATGTTGTCTCCTTCTTTGATAGTATACTTTTTTTGTTCATTTAGTGTGCCGAAAAGAAGATATCTACTAAGTTCATCCTTATTTTGAAAAATTTCTTCCTCGGTAGAAATATTGGCGCTTTTAATCGTTATCTCGTTTTGAATTCCTAATTCTTCGATAATGCTACCAACATCTTTTATTTCTTCTTGGGTATCATTCATATACTGTTCATATTGTTCTGGTGTTACGAAAGCATTAATCGTAGTTTTTAAAGCATCTTCAAATACCTGCTTATCTAAAACATAGATTTTCTTAGTCTCAGTTTGTTTTTCTCCTTCTTCAGTTGTCGTCTTTACCCCCTTAATAGTAATTTCATAACCTTTTATAGTAAATGGAGCAATATCTTTAATATCTTCATATATTTCACCAGCACTAGCTATATCATTACTATAGGTTACTTCCTCTTCTATATCTAGATTATTTGGTAAATATACTTTATCTACTCCATATTTACTTTTTATTTCATTTTGTTCATTATCTATGTAATTTTCTAATTCATCTTTTGAATAAATTGCTCCGATTGTTTTTCCATCTAGATACACTTTATAAATCTTTTTAGGATTTCTCGCTTTAGTATATCCTAAAAACAGAACACTACTACTTAGTAATAAAGCTAATATTACTAAAACTGTCGTCTTTTTATTCATTTAGTCCTCCTTATCATTCTTGTAACTTAAAAAAGTTGAAGTATCACGTTTAAATAATAGTTCAATTGTAGCCGTTGGTCCATTTCTGTGCTTTGCTACTATAAATTCAGATACACTAGTATTATCAGCAGTTGCTTTTTCCTTGTTATAGTAATCATCACGGTAAAGGAAAGCCACAATATCAGCATCTTGCTCAATTGAACCAGATTCACGTAAGTCACTCATGATTGGCCTTTTATTTTCACGGACATCGACTGCACGTGATAATTGAGCTAAAGCAACTACGGGAACGTTCAATTCAAGAGCCATCGTTTTTAATGAACGAGAAATATCTGATACTTCTTGTTGACGATTAGAACCGTAATTAGTCGAAGTCGATACCAATTGCAAGTAGTCGATTATGACAATTCCTAATCCTTCTTCACTACTGGCAAGACGACGACATTTACTCCTTATCTCACCTATAGTTATACCAGGGGTATCGTCCATATATATTTTAGCATCAGACAATTGACTTATAGCTTCATTTACTCTTTTCCAATCGTTATTCATCAAATTACCAGTAGCCAATTTCTTTCCTTCAATTTGTCCAAGCGAAGATAACATTCTACTCGCCAATTGTTCAGCATTCATCTCCATATTAAAGAGCGCTACTGTTTTATCAGTATTTATAGCAATATTAGTTGCCAAGTTTAGAGCAAATGCTGTTTTTCCCATCGCAGGTCGTGAAGCAATTATTATTAATTGAGTATTTTGTAGACCAGTAGTAAGTTTATCGATATCATACCATCCAGTTGGTAATCCCGTTACTTCTCCTTTAGTCTGTGATAATCTTTCAAGATTTTTTTGAGTCGAATACATAACATCTTGAATTGTTCGAAATTCACTCGATCTTCTATTCTTTACGACACTCAATATTTTTCTTTCAGCATCGTCTAAAGTCTCATTAATACTACGATTAGTATTGTACGCATCAGTCGTAATATCAGTCGATACTTTAATCAAGTTTCTCAAAAGAGCTGCTTCTTCAACTGCCTTGATATATTGATCAACATTAGCAGCTGTCGGTACCATTTCCAATATATCTGTTAAATACTCAACGCCCCCGACTTCTTTTAATTTGTTGTTATTTCTAAGTTCTGTTGTTACAGTAGTTAAATCGATAGGTACTTTTTTCTCAGCCATATTCTTTATGGTCTCAAATATCTCAGCATTGCTATCTAAATAGAATGAATCTTTGGTAAGTATTTCACATGCCTTCTCCAAAGCACTTTTTTCTAGAAACATTGCTCCAATAACTGATTGTTCAGCTTCAGTGTTGTTGGGAATATTCTTAACAGGCATTATATCACTTCCTACTTTTCTAATTTAACTCGTATTTTAGCAAATATATCTTTATATAGATTAATCTTAACATCGTGATATCCCAAACTTGAAATTGGATGATCACTCTCTATCTGTTTTCGATCAATTCTATATCCCTTTTTATCTAATTCAACTTTAATTTGTTTTGGACTAATACTTCCAAAGACACGATCATTGTCTCCCGTCTTTACTTTAAATACAATCTCTTCTTTATTCAACTTTTCTTTTAATACTTTAGCGTCTTCGCGATTTTGTTGATCTAGTTGTTCTTCCTGCTTTTTCTCTCTTTTATATCTACCAAGACTTTCCTCGGTTAATCTTTCAGCATATTTATTCTTTATGAGAAAGTTTTGAGCATAACCATCTTTTACTTCTTTGATTTCACCCTTTTTACCTTGACCTCTTAAATCTTTTAAAAATATTACTTTCATATTAACCTCCCTATATATTAATCAATTGTTCTAATTAACTCTGTAAGATGCTCCTTTACTTTTTGAATGGTAGAGTTCTCTATTTTGGCTGCTGCAACGTATTCAGTACCACCACCTTGAAATCTTTCAAGGATCTTTCCAACATTTATCTCACCCATTGATCTAGCACTTATACCAATATTATCATCATCCAACTTAGCAACGACAAATGACGCTTTTATATTTCTAAACATCAAAATAGTATCAGCAATTTTAGCAATATCCTCACGACGATATTTTATTTTATTAGATCCGGAAGTAATAGCAATATTTTTATATGTCTTAACTGAAGTTATTACTTTTTGACGCATGATATAGGACTTCAAATCTTGTTTTAAAAGATATTGTACTTCTTCCATATTAGCGCCTTTTTCAGTTAAATAATAACAATATTTAAAAGTATTAGCAGTTGTTTTTAATGTAAAGTTATTAGTGTCTAAAACTATTCCCGATAATAGAGCAGTTGCTAAATTTTTATTTAACTCAAACTCTATATCTTGAAATAGCGCTGCTATCATCTCACAAGTACTAGAACTATTCGTATCAATGATTGATAAATTAGCTTTTATACTATTTTTTCCTAAATCGTGATGATCGATATTTACTATTTTATTAAAATAATTTATTATATCTGGATTTTTTAAAAGTACTGGTTTATTGGTATCTAACATAATTAATAAACTTTTTTTATCAATCTTTTCTTCCAAATCTCTACTCTTAATGAAATTAATTTTACTTTTATAGTTTTCATATATTTTTTTAGTACCTGGTTCAATTCTTATATCATCCATAATAATATAAGAATCTTTATCTAGTGACTTAGCATAACTATACATCGCAATACAACTAGCTATAGCATCTAAATCAGCATCTCTATGTCCTACTAGGAAAACCTTATTTGCATCAGTAATATATTTAATAAGTTCATTCTTTTTACTCAATATTGTCATAAAATCCTCCTTTTAAGACTACATCTATTATACTATAAAATCTCAAATATGTCATAAAATAAAAATATTCACTCATAAAAGAGCAAATATTTTTACTTAGTTTGATTATTTATTTTTTAAATTTGTGAATTAATTGTCTAGTAGCAATAAAACCTAGAAAAAGAAATATTAAATAATAATAATTGATTATCGAATTATTAATAACCTTCATTACTAGAAAAAATACCAAAACGATATCGGTTATAAATATAAAATTGGCAATAATTTTTTTATATGTGTTTCCCACAAATAATAAGTTCTTATTTATCGATGTCAACAAATAAAAGATAGATCCATAACAAAAAGAAAATATTAAAGATATAATTTGTGTTCTCAGATCCATTATTTAAAAAGCCTACCTAATAAGCTTGTTTCATTATCTTTTACTTTTCCATCTTCGATATATGAAAGAGAATTAACTGTTCCTTTAATCGATACAGTTTGTTGCATAGTATCTAATTTGAGTAATTCTAGATCTTTTCCCTTTATTACTAAATATCCCATTACTGTATCCATTAAGAATTCTTCACTATCAAAGTTATCAACTTTTTTGACCCCAGTTATCAATATACTTTTTCTTTCAATAATACTTATTCCATGATTATAATTGTTAATATTATTTTCTATCTTGTCCATAACTCCTCCTCAGTTAATTATATTAAGTAACTGAATTTTTATGATTAGATAGAAAGTTATTTTATAAAGACGTTATTACTTAAATGACAAAATAAAAAAAGCCCATATAGGCTTTTGATTTTTTATTCTTCTTCAGCTGTTGGTTCGTCAGCATTGTTATATGCTTCGAAAATAGCTTCTTCAAACATTGTACGAACTTCGGGATTAATTGGATGAGCAATATCACGATATCCTCCAGTAGCAGTCTTTCTACTTGGCATTGCGATAAATAATCCATTATCACCTTCGATTATTCTAATGTCATGTACTGCGAAACTATCGTCAATAAGTACAGACGCGATTCCTTTCATACGTGAATTTTCTTTGTCAATCTTTCGTACATTTACTGATGTAATCTTCATTTGGTTATCCTCCCTCTTAAAGTATAATAACTTTATACTTTCATTTTAGTATTATAACTTTTAAAAGTCAATATTTTTTACTTTATTTTCCGCATTATAGCTACTTTTCGTGAATTTCTAAATTCTCTGTTAAGATATCTGTATATGAAAAAGTCTTTTTATTATTTTCGTTGTTATCTAACCTAATTAAAAAGACGTACTTGTATGTACTCTCAATTGTTCCTTCAAACTCTTCGGTCTGATTTCGCGATCCATTAAATTTAAATTTTAAAGTCTTACCCTTTTGATTTTTAATTTCATTTCTAATCTTATCTATGGTCATCTAGGGTACCCCCTATACATAGTACCACCAGTTATAATTCCTCCCATACCACTTTCTTTATATTTGGTTCTTTGAAGTATTTCAACAATATCGATAGGTTTGTTTTTCTCAGATAGCGCAATACTCGAAGCAATAATAGCTGGATCGAGCGCGTGAATATTAACGCGTTTAGGACTACTAGCAAAATTAGCACCTGACTTTATCAATTCTTCATAATTTGACTGGCAAGCACCAGCAATGATAATCAACTTCTCCTGATTTTTTTCATAATATCTTGCTTCTTTAATGGCCTTTATAAAATTATCACTATTTTTATAGCTCTCATTCTTGTGTTTATCCTGATTTTTATAATAAGCATCATGCCCTGTTATCACGACTATATCTGGTCGATACTTATTCAAGTAATCATTAATCTTTAAATATATTTCATCTTCATCAATCATTACACCATAGGCCATGACATTTAATTTATCGTACAATTCTAAACATTTTTCTAAATATTTTTTATCTGAATCAATGTGGAGGACCTTGCCAGGAAGAAAGAAAAACTCATTTCTGTCCAATTCAAATTCATGATCAATTCCATTTAGGATACGCTCATAATCTTCTTTTACTTTTTGACTATCAGTTGATTCTAAATCTGATAAATTACTATCGGCATATAATCTAATACTACAACCTTTTAAATAAGCAATATCGTTATCAATTCTAATTATTTCAAAAACGATATCATTTTTATAAGATTTTCTAGTTACATAATCTCCAACATTAAAAAGCATATACCCCTCCTTCTCTTGAAGTATATGCTTAAAATTAAATATTATTGCTAATATCAGCAAATATCTCTATATCTAGTGCCTCTGCTCTAACGTTTAAATCCATGTTATATTTTTTTAAAATTCGTTCTATTTTATTTAGATCATAGCCTTTTAAATTATTACGCAAATTTTTTCTTTTGAATTGAAAACTATCTCTTATTAATTTAAAAAATATTTTCTCATCATTAACTTTTACTCGATCTTTTCGTTTTTCTAAAGATATCACTACACTATCGATTTTAGGTCGAGGATAGAAATTGTTTCTACTAACTTTGAAAAGTTTATGAATTTCAAAATAATAGTTTAAAAATACAGTGATAGAAGAATAATCTTTAGATCCTTTTTTGGCACTAAAACGATCACCAACTTCTTTTTGAACCATTAATACTATTTTATCAATATCTATTTTGCTAGCGATTAACTTCTCAATAATTGGAGTTGTAATATAATAAGGAATATTTGCAATAACATATATTTTTTTATAGTCATATTCTTGAATATCTTGGCTGATATCACATTTTAGAAAGTCATTAAAAATAAATTTTACATTACTGGTATCTTTAAACTTTTCTTTTAAATAATCTTGCAAATCTAAATCTATTTCGTAAGCGATAACCTGATTAGCTTTTTCGGAAAGCTTTTTAGTAAGGGCTCCACCGCCAGGGCCTATTTCGATTATCAATGAATCGTTTTCAATATTAGATCCCGTTATTATGTTATCTATTATGTGGTCATTGACAATAAAGTTCTGACCAAATTTTTTTTTGAAATTGTGTTCTTTTAATTCCATATAATACTCCTAAATATTTGTATGTATTTTACTACACATTTATCATTTTGACAATAAAAAATGGAGATTACCATCCCCATCTTATTATCTTATAATTGGCTTTCTGGCGACCAAAACCACCGGCTTGTTTTTGACTCGTAAATAACAAATCGAATAGAGTTCCCTTAATGACACCACCACGATCTAAAACAACTCCATAAAATGGTTTAGAATTTTTTAGACCAGACACTTGGACAATAGTTCCACATGGTATTTTGGAATCAGCTGCTAAAATTCTAATTTTTCCATATTTACTATCTTTAAAATAGATATTACCATTTTTAGCATTGTGTCTTGGTGGGCATGCTAAATTACCACTACAACCTTTACAGTCTGGACCATAAGCGGTCATACTTCCACTGAAAGCAATTGGACTATTAGGTCCATATTTCAATACTTCATTAAAAGTTTTAACTACTTTAACTGGTGTTACGACAGGATTATATTTTGATACTAATCTAACTGTTTGAACAGCACGATTGTTGTTGATATCATAGACAACTGCCTTACCTCTATTAAAACTACTTCCGATTATAACTAAAACAGTAATTAAAACTAACATATATAACGTTTCAATTTTTATGAGTGGTAAAACTTTTTTCATTTTAACACCTCTTTTAGTCTATACACTGATAATATCACAATCATTTTTTTAAGTCAAACAATCTAATGGCATTATTAGTAGTTATATCAGCCACTTCATCAACAGAAGTTTTTTTAATTTCAGCTATTTCATGAGCTACTAACGGGATGTACGATGGATCATTTTTTTCTCCACGATGAGGGTGTGGGGCAAGATATGGAGAATCTGTTTCCAATATGATGTCGTCTAACGAGATAGCAGCAACAACATCTTTTAATTTACTGTTTTTAAAAGTTAGTACTCCACCTATTCCTAATAAATAACCCATCTTTATGTATTGCTTGGCAACCTCTAGCGATCCACTAAAACAGTGAATTACACCTTTTACTTGATACTTTTTAAGTATATCGATTGTATCTTGAGTAGAATCACGAGAATGAATTACGACCGGTAGAGATAACTTCTGGGCCAGTTCTAATTGTTTAGCAAATAATTTTTTCTGTTCTTCTTTCTTATCTTTACTATAGTGATAATCAAGACCAATTTCACCAATGGCTTTTATTTTAGGATTAGCTTTAATTATCTCTTCTAACTCATCAACATCATTATCGGCGATATTATCGATCTCTTCTGGATGAAAGCCAAAAGATGCATAAATGTTATCGTATTTATCAAGTAGTTCTAACCCTTCTTTTATATCTTTTTTATTACAAATACTGATTATTAGAGTATTTACTTTTTGTTTTCTAGCTTTTTCAATTATTTCATCATAATTATCATAGTATTCTTTCAATATATGACAATGTGTATCTATAAACATAAAAAACCTCCACGTCAATTATAACATAGAGGTTCTAAATTAATCATACCTATTTTTGGTAAGCTACTGTTGGTCTTTTTCTTTCTCAATTCTTTTGAACAATGGTGTTGGGGTATTAACTTTATATGTATTTGTAGAATTGAATGTTGGAGTTTCATCAGTTGTATTTATTTGATTCATAATATTATCAGCCGTATCAGGTAAGAATGATTTTAAATAGATAGCTGATACCCTGATAGCTTCAAGTAAATTATATAAAACAGTTTGTAATTTTTCTTGTTCGTTTTCGTCTTTGGCAAGAATCCAAGGTGTAGTTTCATCGATATATTTATTACTTCTTCTAAGTAAATCAAAAATTACATCTAAAGCTGCTCCTATTTCTAATTTATCCATTTTTTCATCTACTCGTTCTCCAAGATTTTCGATTTTTTCGATTAAATCTTGATCGAAATCTGTTTCTACACCCTTATTGTAAACAGTACCATCAAAATATTTATTAACCATTGATATAGTTCTATTTACTAAATTACCTAAAACATTAGCTAGATCACTATTAATTCTTTCGATTAATAATTCACGAGTAATTGTACCATCATTGGCAAAAGGAATTTCATGAAGCAAATAATATCTAACGGCATCGACACCAAACTCTTTAACTAAATCATCGGCATAAATGATATTACCCTTAGACTTACTCATCTTATCATTACCAAATAACAACCACGGATGACCAAATACTTGTTTAGGTAGAGGTAAATCTAAAGCCATTAAAATAATTGGCCAATAAATAGTATGAAATCTAATGATATCTTTTCCAATTAAATGCAAATCAGCAGGCCAGTATTTTTTAAATTCATCAGTTTGATGATCAACATCATATCCGATATTAGTTATATAGTTAGTTAGAGCATCAAGCCATACATAGACGACATGTTTAGGATCGAAATCAACCGGTATACCCCAAGAGAAAGAAGTACGTGAAACGCATAAATCTTGTAGTCCTGGTTTTAAAAAGTTATTAATCATTTCATTTTTTCTCGATTCTGGTTGAATAAATTCTGGATGTTCTTCTATATATTTCATTAAACGATCCTGATACTTAGATAATCTAAAGAAATAAGCTTCTTCACTCTTCTTACTTACTTCTCTTCCACAATCGGGACATTTTCCATCAACTAATTGTGTTTCAGTAAAAAATGATTCACAAGGTATACAGTATAGACCTTCATATTTACCTAAATATATATCTCCTTGGTCATACAACTTCTTAAATATGTGTTGAACTTTTTTCTCATGATCTTTATCAGTAGTTCTAACAAAACGATCATAAGTTGTATTCATACAATCCCAAATATCTTTTATTTCTTTAGCAATGTTATCGACAAATTCTTGTGGTGTTAATCCACTTTCTGTTGCTTTTAATTGAATCTTTTCACCATGTTCATCTGTCCCTGTTTGAAAATAGACATCATACCCTTTAAATCTTTTATATCTCGCAATAGCATCAGCTAAAACTATTTCATAAGTATTACCAATATGAGGCTTTCCTGATGTATAAGCAATAGCTGTTGATATATAATATTTTCCTTTTTCCATTTTTTCATCTCCTAATATTTATCATTATTTTATCTAATCTAATTAAAACATATTAGTTACACATCCGTTTATACCTATTAACAAATCTTAAATTATTCATCATTATCACCACTTTTTTCTAAAGATGACCATCCTGTTCGTTCTCTATCTATTTTTTCTTCATTATCAACTGTTAAATACTTCATAAATATTCCTTGGCAATAGGCTTCACCTTTTTTGACAACGTATTCCTTATCACCATGATTTTGTAGAGAAACAAACATATGACCATTATTTTTCAAATTACTATAAAAATCACTATCGATAACTCCTACTTGATTAGTCATTCGTACATTATGTTTAAATCCCATACTACTTCTAACAACTAATAATAGCACTTCATCTTCTTCAAACTTAGCGCGATATCCTGTTGGAATTTTCTTTATTTCACCAGGCGCAATCACAAAGTCTTCAACAGCATAAAAATCATAACCAGCACTATACTTAGTTGATCTTTTAGGTAAAAGATATTCTTCATACAACTCTTTATCATTTTTTATATCTTTCTTAAATTGTTCAAAACTAATCTTTTCAAAGTATCTACTCATATAACACCTCAATAAAAAAACGATAACTCAACAAAAGGACGAGTTACCGTGTTACCACCTTAATTCATAGTAAAAACTATGCACTTAAATATTTAACGCATATCTACGTATCAGCCTAATTATTCGACTGATAAGTTCCAGAACCATTTTCGATAACATTCTATGCTTACTTTCACCTTACTAAGCTCTCTAAAATAGAATTATTTATCTCTCTTTCCTTCGCCACTTCTAAATATATCGGTATTATAACACTATTTTTTTTATTCTTCAATATGTTTTCCTAAAAATGTCGCGGCGATTTCAGCTGCTTTTTCATCAGATTCGATGATTTTACTATTTTTAGAAATTATTATAACACTACCAATCGTTTCACTATCAGATATAATGGGTACGATAATATAGTTAATACTTTCCGCGACTTCTTTAATGATTTCTCTTGAAGGACTTGTCTCGTTTGATATTACGACATTTCTATTTTTTATACACTCTTCAACATAATTACTAATATTTTTATCTTGATATTTCTTTTTTGATGGTCCACTTGAAGCAATAATACGATCTAAATCAGTTATTAAAATATCTTTCTTAATAGTTGAATTTATTGCTTCGACATAAGCTTCAGCAAAATCAGATAAATTATTAATTGTTGAATACTTTTTTAAAGTTACCATATCATTTTCTACAAAAATTTCTAATGATGCTCCATCCTGTATGCGAAGGTTTTTTCTTATTTCTTTAGGAATTACTATACGTCCTAATCCATCTATTCTTCTTACTACACCAGTTGTTTCCATGGAACAACCTCCCTTTCTATCACCTTTATTCTTTGTAAAAAACAACAAATTATTCAAAAATACAAAATATTATCTATAAGTAAATTATAATATCTAAGAGAGGTATTTTCCTTTGGTAAATTTTTCCAATAAAGTTAACTTTTAGGCAATTAAAAAGACTACTTATTATTGTAGCCTTTTTATTTATTTTAATCCTCATTAATTATGGTCTTTCTGTTTATATCTTTGAAGTGTTCAAATGAATCAGTAGCAATGTTCTTTAAGGTAGAATTTCTATTGTTATTTTCATCAACAGACTCATTAATGATCCTTTTACAGTAAGAATTAAATATATAACTCGATATATTATCTTTTTGTTCTTCTTCGTGAAATTTGTATTGGTTTAACAATTTTGAAGAGAAGTTAGTAATAATTTCTTCGGTCACTTTTTTTTCAATTGCCTCTTCAAAGTCATTACTAGTATCATCGATATGCTTTTTATAATCTTCTAAATAAGAATCATCGACATTACTATCTTTAGTTTCTTTATCGACATATTTATCAATATTAACTTTTCTATTATCAATTTCATTAGAAAAAACAGATATTAAAATTGCTTTTTCTTCTTTGATTAACCTTTCAATTGCTTCTTCATCATATTTTATGTTGTAACATTCTAAATTTTCTTTTATATATATTTTCAAGCGATTAGACTTTAAACTTATTGAATTATTAATAGTTTGCATTAATGCATCACAGTTTCTTTCAACGCTTAATTTTAAATTGTTTTTTAATATTTCTAAGTTACGATCCTGAAAAAGCTTGTTAAGATTTTCCATTTAGTTCACCTATCTTTATATTAAAATGTTATCAAATATATGTTTAATAGTCAAGTGAGCTTTATTGTAATTCAATAGTATTCAAAAGATCGATTAAATAGTATAAATAGTGTTTCTCTAATTTTACTTTATCTAAAATTACAATTAGATGGTTACCTTTCATTTGGAATCTAAATTGATTAGAAATGTTATAAGCGTCCATGAACAATTTTTCACCATCTATTTTTTGGGTCGTTTCTTCATCGAATACTACTTCTACAGATGTCTTATTTTCTCTTACGTTAACGATGTTTAACTTCTTAGAAATTTTTTCAAACCATTCTTCATACATATAAAGTAAAATATCATCATCTATTTTTCCAAATCTATCCTCAAGTTCGGATTTTATTTCTAACAATTTTTCATAAGAATCAATAGTATTAATCTTTTTATGAATTTCAATTTTTAATTCTGTTTCCTCGACATATTGATCGTTGATATGAGTATTAACTTCAACTAGTGGTTTATCAGCCTCTTGAGTTTCTTCTGGTATTTGTTCACCTTTCAATCGCTTAACTTCTTCATCCAAAATTTTTAAATATAAATCAATTCCTATCGTATCAATAAATCCCGCTTGTTCACTTCCCAAGATATCTCCTGCTCCTCGAATTGATAGGTCTCGAGTAGCAATGGCAAAACCACTACCTAATTCGGTGAAATCTTTAATTACATTCAATCTTTTAATAGCTGTTTCAGTTAAGGCTTTACCGCGATTATACATCAGATAAGCGTATGCTATTTTGTCGCTTCTTCCAACACGACCACGGATTTGATATAGTTGGCTTAATCCAAAACGGTCAGCATCTAAAATTATTAGAGTATTAACGTTAGGAATATCTATACCCGTTTCAATAATGGTAGTACAAAGTAAGACATCAAATTCATGATCGACAAACGCTTGCATTTTTTCTTCGAGCTCATTTTTAGAAAGTTGACCATGAGCATATTCGATCTTGGCATCTGGTACTAATCTTTTTAACTTGGCTAATTCGACATCAATTTTTTCTACTTTGTTATATAAAATATACACTTGTCCACCACGAGATAACTCTTTATAAATACAATCTTTTATCAATTGATCATTTTCCTCGATTACGTACGTCTGAATAGGATATCTATTAACAGGTGGAGTCTCGATTAAAGAAAGACTTCTAATCCCCACCAACGACATTTGTAGAGTTCTAGGAATAGGTGTTGCTGATAAAGTAAGAACATCGACGTTTTGTTTATATTCTTTGATTTTTTCTTTATGAGTAACTCCAAATCTTTGTTCTTCATCAATGATTAATAAACCTAAATCTTTCGGTATGACATCATGACTTAAAATGCGGTGAGTTCCAAACAATATATCAACACGCCCGTCTTTAAAATCATTGAGAATTCTTTTAGTCTCTTTAACAGAAGTAAAGCGATTTAATACTTCTATTTGAACTGGATAGTTTTTAAATCTTTCTTTAGCACTTTCGTATTGTTGAGTTGAAAGAATTGTTGTAGGACACAAGTACATAACTTGTTTAGAATCATTTACTGCTTTGAACATTGCTCGAAAAGCAACTTCGGTTTTACCATATCCAACATCGCCACAAAGTAGGCGATCCATTGGACTCTTTGATTCCATGTCTTCTTTTATTTGCTTAATAGCAAGAAGTTGATCAGGTGTTTCTTGATATTGAAAGTCATTTTCAAACATCGCTTGAAGTTCACTATCAGGGGAAAAGGCATATCCCTCTTGCATTTCTCGCATAGCATATAATTTTATTAACTTTTCAGCGATATCTTTTACCTTATTTTTTACACGTAATTTAGTCTTTTTCCACTCAGTTCCACCTAATTTATGAACTTTGGGAATCATTCCTTCTTTACCGGTATATTTACTTATCAAATCAATCTTTTCTACCGGAATATATAACTTATCTTTACCCTGATATAAAATCTCTAAATAATCTTTTACTAAATCTTTTTTCTTTAAAGTCTTAATACCGTTATAGATTCCAATACCATGAATATTATGAACTACATAATCACCGATTTCCAAATTATTAAGACTCTTTATCTTAGTTGCATATTTAAACTTTGTCTTATATTTATTAGTATTTGTTTTAGTTTTAAAGAGTTCTTTTTCAGTTAGAAAGATGTAATCACCATATGAAAAACCTCTATCTATAACTTTATTTATAATATTTAATTGGTGATCAAATATCTTATCTTCATTAGTCAATATATATTCAACATTCAAATAATTGATTAAACTTTTTATCTGATAGTCTTTTAAACAAATAACTATCGTTTTTCCAAAATATAGATTTTCTTGTAAATACTTATTAATAGCGTCGATATTTTCATTAAAGTTACCTATTTCTTTAACATTGAAATTATATATATTTTCTTTATCAATACCTTTTACTAAATTGTCTATTGTATTGTAGTAAATTATATCTTTAGGTGAAATATCATCTAAATTAAAATTATAATTACCACTAAAATCTTGATCGCGATTGGTTCGATATTCAAACTGCTCTTCAACCATTTTTTGATAGCTCAATTTTATTTGAGAATAATCTTTATAAATAGTAATGTTATCATCTAAATAATCATTTATGGAAACGACTTTTTTAGAGTTGTCTTGCAAATATTTTTGTTTATCACTATCAGTTTGATTATCACTGATAAATTCGCTTACTGGATATATTTCTATCTGTGAAATTTCTGAAATCGATTTTTGAGTAGATTCATCAAAGTATCTAATCGACTCTATTTCATCGTCAAAATATTCTATTCTTATCGGATTGTTTTCTTCAATTGGAAAAACGTCAATGACAAAGCCACGAACAGCCATCTCTCCTGTTTTCACTACTAAAGTTTCACGTGTATATCCAATCTTTGTTAAATTTTTTACTAATTCGTCTCGTTCATAAATTTGACCTTTTTTTAATTTTATAACACTTTTTTGATAAATTTCTTTAGTTGGTAAAAATCTTAAATATCCATTTAAATCAGTAACCAAAATTTTTTTGCTATCATCGAGCAATTTATTGATTGTTTCCAATCTAGTTATTTTCAAATCGGGACTAATTGCTAGTGATTCACTTGTTAAAAAGTCATCCATCGGAAATAAAAGGGCATTATTAGTATAATTATTTAATGAATTAACCAATTTATTAGCTTCAAATAAACTAGAAGTTAAAACCAAAATATTTCTATTAGTCTTTTTTAAAAGATTACTAATATACAAACAAAAAAACTCATCTGTCATTCCGGTTAGACAGATGTTATTTTTAACTTTTATGGGGATCAAATCATTAAAAATACTCATTTTATCACCTATTTTCTGTTATATTTACTCATTAATGTCGTAAAATCAGTACCAGTTATAAAATCATCAATTATTTTTATTGCTTCACTTTTCGAAATATCTAATTTTTCTTGTTCCTCATTTGATAACTTACCTAATACATAATCTCTAGTATTAATATTTTTATCATTAGATATACCAATTTTTAATCTCTTATAATCTTTAGTATTTAAGTTTCGCTCAATATCTTTTAAGCCATTGTGTCCACCACTAGTCCCAGTTGGACGAAGTTTGATTTTGCCAACTGGCATATCTAAATCATCATTTATTATTAGAACATCATTTAAATCAATTTTAAAAAAATCGATAAATTTTTTGACAACTCCACCAGATAAATTTATAAAGGATTGCGGTTTTAAAAATATTACTTTCTCACCGTTGTATGATTCTTCGTAATAGATGCCATCAAACTTTTTCTTAGGATTTGTTATGTTATTTTTTTGACAATAATATTCAATAACACTAAAACCAACATTATGGCGTGTATTTTCATATTCTTTTCCAGGATTACCTAATCCGACAATAAGTTTCATCTTATCACTTCCTATGATATTCTTTATAAATTTCTGATTTTGAGACATTTAAATCTTTTGCTACTTTTTTCATAGCTTCTTTTTCAGTATATCCATCATCAGTATACAATTTTATATGTTCTTCAAGTGTTAAATCAGAGAAATCTACATCTTCCCTATTACCTTCGACTACTATGACAAATTCACCTTTTATTTTTTTTGAGTTTAACTCTTCGATTACTGATGAAAAAGTTCCACGATATATTTCTTCATACATTTTTGAAATTTCACGGGCAACTGCTATTTTTCGATCACCAAATTTATCCATCATAAGTTGCAAAGTAGCAATTATACGGTGAGGTGCTTCATAAAAAATCATAGTATACGGATATTTCTTTATTAAATCTAATTCTTTTTCTTTTTTACTTTTTTTAGAATTTAAAAATCCGTAGAACATAAATGGTGATGGACTTATACCAGATGATATAAGAGCTGGAATCAAAGCAGTAGCACCTGGTAATGCGATGATATTATAACCTTTTTCAATAATATATTCAACTATTTTATAACCGGGATCACTAATTATTGGAGTTCCACGATCGGTTACTAATCCAACATTTTTTCCATCCTGCAAATATTTTACAACTAAATCAAAATTTTTTTCTTCAGTGTGATCATTAGAACTAATTAGTTTTTTATTAATTTTTAATTTAGAAAGCAACTGTCTAGTTACACGTGTATCTTCACAAAATAAAACATCGACCATTTTTAAAGTTTCGATACTACGATTTGTAATATCATCTAAATTTCCTATCGGTGTTGGAATTAAATATAAGCTATTTTTTCCATCGTAACTCTTCTGACTCATATTACCTCCTAAAATATTTTGCTTCGATTTCTTTTCGATAATTCCCATTTTCATCATGGATAATTAATGGCTCAAGAATTTTTAATCCTGAATTGGCATTTTTTCTACCTTCGATTAAGACGAGATTAGAATTAGTATTTTCTTTGGGATAGATGAACTGAATTACTTTTGGTTCAATATTATTTTCTTCCATCAAAGTTATAATTTCAATTAATCTATCAGTCCTGTGAACCATAGCAATTATTCCATCATTTTTTAACATCTTTTTTGATAGTTCAATTATTTCTTTTAAAGTGATTTCTACTTCATGACGCGCAATTCTTTTCTCGATTAAATCGTTTTGTTTAGATTTTTCATTTAATTTAAAATATGGTGGATTAACAGTAATAATATCTATACTGTTTATTTCAAAATATTTATCAACATTTTTGATATTATCATTTATCAGTTTTATTCTATTTTCTAATTTATTTATCTTTAATGATTCTTCAGCCATTTCATAAATTTCTTTTTGTAATTCTATACCATATATTTTAGTTTTTTCCCCACATCTTGTGGATAAAATTATCGGAATTGGAGCATTTCCTGTGCAAAAATCTAAAATAACTTTTGTGTTTTTAGGAATATTCACAAAATTGGGCAAAAGTATAGAATCTAAAGAAAAACTGAAATATTTTGAATTTTGAACTATTTTATAATCCTGATATCCGAGTAAATCATTTACTACTTTCATCTAAGCTCACTTCCTGCAATGTATGATCTGACTTTTCAATTGTATATGTTCTTTTTAAAAGATTGTGATCTACTACTTTTCCTCTTTCATTATCGACAGTTACATAACTTCCCATCTTCGGAAAATCCTTTTTTAACTCAGTATATAAATCATCTTCATAATTTAAACAACATAAAAGACGACCACATATACCATTTATCTTAGTTGGATTTAGCGCAATGTACTGATTTTTAGCCATATTAATAGATACACTACTAAAGTCATTTAAAAAAGTACTACAACACAAAAATCTGCCACATGGTCCAATGCCTCCAACTTCTTTAGCTTTATCTCTTACACCTATTTGTTTTAATTCGATTCTCGTTTTATAAATGGCAGCTAATTTCTTAGCTAATTCTCTAAAATCAATTCGCTCATCAGCAACGAATGAAAATATTAATTGGTTGCGATCGAATGTATATGAAGCATCGATAAAAGACATTGGTAACTCCAACTCTTTGGCAATTCTTTTAGCATCTTTCAAAGCTTTCTTACTTTGTTTTTTATTTTGTTCTTCTCTTTTAATATCTTTATTAGTAGCTATTCGTTCAATATTTTTTAATGGTAAAAACAGTTTAGATTCCTCTACTTTTTTCGTCTCTATTTTTACTTCACCAAATTGTAATCCTTTTTCTGTTTCAACAATAACTTTATCACCTTTTTTTAATTCTAAATCATTTGGTGAAAAATAATAAATTCTATTACCTATTAAAAATTTAATTCCAACTACATCATACATATCTTTCATCTCCAAACATCATTGAAATTAGCTTGTCCACTAATACTTTATAATTTATATTATAATTTAAATATTCAATACATTTACTAATTACTTTTATCCTACTAGCGTTAATCAAATAATCATTATCTATATTCACATCTTTTAATTGTTTGTTATCAGTATATAAATAATTTTCCAAATTAAAATTTAAATAGATTAAATCACTATATACTAACATACATTTTTGTAGTAATTCGCTCAATTTTTCTTTTTCCTCTAATGTATCAGAAAATTCTCTTTCGATATATGGAAGAGATTTTATTTTATATTTTTCAATTAAATTTATAAACTTAATAGCATCCTCAACATCGGAAGTGGTGTTATCTTTTGATTTTATGGTTATACACATACATCTAGATAGAATAGTTGGAATAATTGAATATTTATTTTGAGTTAATAAAATAGCTACAATATCATCGTTAGGTTCTTCCAAAAACTTCAATAGCGTATTAGCAGAAGATTTATTTAATTTAGTTGCATTTTCAATAATGTACACTCTTTTATTATTAGTTAGTGATTTTGTACTAAATTGATTTTGAATTTCAATAATCTGTTCTTTCTTAATAAACTGACCATCAGTTTTAATTATTTTTAAATCTTCGCATATATTGTGATCAATTTGATTAATTATTTCAGCTTTATCATCTCTATTGAACGTTAATATTTTTTTAGCCATCTCTAAAGCGATATCTAACTGGTCATCTTGGTCAATTATCTCTAAAAGATAAGCGTGACTTAATTGATTATGATTAAGACTTCGATCAATATTTTCGAAGAAATCTTTATATTTTGTATTCATAAATCACCTTCTATCTAAAAGATTAAATATTTTGCTATTACAAGTAAAAACAAACCAGGAATATCAAGTAAACTCAATATAAAAACAGTTGCATAATTAATAGGTATTATCATATTAAAATTGACAGCTATTTGATTGTAAAAGTATAATACAAAAAAACTTTTTATTATATTGCTTATTATTTTTTTTATCATAAATCACCTTACTAAATATTATGATTTGTATAAGGTGTTATTCTATTTCTTTTCTATCTGCTAAAGCTCTTTGTAAGGTCATGGTATCGATATATTCCATATCAGCTCCAATTGGTATACCACTGGCAATTCTGGTAACTTTTATATTTAAACCTTCCATAATTTTTTTTATGTATAAACTTGTGGTTTCACCTTCAATGCTAGGTTTAACCGCAATAATTATTTCCTTGAAGTTGCCATCATTAATTCGTTTAATTAATTTTTCTAATCCTATGTCTTCAGGATTTATACCATCTAATGGAGAAATTAAGTTATCTAATACATGATAATAACCATTATAAGTACCGACTTTTTCGAATAAGTAAATACTTTTAGGGTCTTCTACAACACATAAATAATCTTGATTTCTCAAAGTATCACTACATATATTACATTTGTCATTTTCAGTATAATTTGAACAAATTGGACATTTATGAATTTTTGTCTTAACCTCTTGAATGCTATCAGTAAAAAAATCTGTTTTTTCTTCATCCATTTCTAATACATAAAAAGCGAGACGTTCAGCTGTTTTCTCACCAATCCCTGGCAAGAGCTTAAAACTTTCTATTAAATTTTTTAGACTATCAGGATACATTTTTAAAACAACCCAGGCATTCCATTAGTAAATTTACCAAGTTTTTGTTCAGTTACTTGATCAACTTTTTTCATAGCATTATTAGTTGCAATTATTATCATATCTTGTAACATTTCAATATCTTCTTTTTCTAAAGTATCATCGGATTGTATCTCTACTTTCACCACTTCTTTTTTACCATTTATGGTAATTTTTACCAAAGAACTTTCCCCTTCAAATGTCATCTTGTCGATTTCTTCTTTTGCTTTCATCATATCTTTTTGTAAACTTTGTGCTTGACGCATTAATGCTTGCATATTCATATTTTCATTCCTCTTTTCTTATTTTATTTCTACATTATCTTTACCAAATAAGTCTGTTACTTTTTGGATTAAATTGTCATCATCATTTTCTACTTCTGGCTGAACAGATATCTCTTCGCTATCATCTACATCATTCTCATCAATAAGCTCATATTTTATATTATTTTTCAAATTAGTTATATATTTTTGCTTTTCTTGATTCCACTCGTCTGCAGTTATAAATATTATCTTATGATCTAAATTCAATAGATTTTTTAAGACATCATTATATTTATTTAAAAGCTTGTTTCCTTTATCTACAAATGATTGATAATTATACGTTAATATTATGTAAGATTTACTAGCAACAACAGGCATCGAATCAATCAAATCACAGACAATTGCCCCATAATCTCTATCAAAAGTATAATTATTTAAATTATTCCATAGTTGTCTTATACG
This sequence comes from uncultured Bacilli bacterium, assembly GCA_947629075.1. Lineage (GTDB taxonomy): Bacteria > Bacillota_I > Bacilli_A > RF39 > UBA660 > CANRCI01. The sequence continues at coordinate 21,138 of CANRCI010000009.1, forward strand.
TAGCAACTCTTGCTTATCAGCTTCAGCTAAAGCATTATTAATTCTAATTTTTGAAATGTGTTTTATTTCAGCATTATTTGTTTGACTTGTTGATTGGTTCTCATCTTTTTGCTTTTCTTCATTATTTTCTGGAATATTTTTCTTAATTTCAGTAACTTTAGGAGTAGCAATAGATTGATTATTCGTTATTATTTCTTCATCATTATCATCTTTTGTACTTGATAATTCAATTAAATTAACTTCCAATAATATTTTTAAATTAGTGCTAGTTTTCATCTGTTCAATAGTTGAGTTTAACTTTTTAATAATAGAACAAATGTTTAATTTTTCTTTTTTGGTAGCATCATCAATTTTATTTCTTAAGCTAATAATAATATCTTCAACAACTTTGATTAGATCTTTTCCTGAATTATATAATTCATTTATTTCAATTAATAAATTATCTATTTCATGATTCAAAATCATATTAGCTAATTGATCAATTTTTTCTTTATTTATATTTCCAGTTAAATTACGAATGTCTTCAGCTGTAATATTTTCATTGGAATAAGATACAGCTTTATCTAAAAGACTTAAAGCATCTCGCATACCACCATCAGAATAAATTGCAATTTCCTCTAACGCATTATCATCGATAAAAATATTTTCCAGATCACAAATTGTACATAATCTTTCAATAATGTCTTTATTTGGCACTCTTTTAAACTCTAATGTTTGACATCGAGAAAGTATAGTTGATGGAACTTTATGCAACTCAGTAGTAGCCAAAATAAATATAACATGTTCAGGTGGTTCTTCGAGAGTTTTAAGTAATGCATTGAATGCTCCAATTGATAACATATGAACTTCATCTATTATATATATTTTATACTTTAATTCTGAAGGAACTAAATTTACTTTATTTTTTATTTCCCTTATTTCATCAACGCCATTATTTGAAGCAGCATCTATTTCAATTATATCTACGCACTCTTTTGAGTTTGAGATTCTACAATTCTCACAGTTTTCACACGGTTTAGCTTCATTGTTTTTTTCACAATTTATTGTTCTTGCTAAAATTTTAGCAATACTAGTTTTACCAGTTCCTCTAGGTCCATAAAAAAGATAAGCATGTGATATCTTGTCTTTAATAATTGAATTTTTTAAAATTTTAACTGTTATTTCCTGGCCAGCAATTTCTTCAAAATTTTTAGGTCTATATTTTCTGTACAAAGCTTGATATCCCATAATATATCTCTTTCCTTTCAATAATATTATAACATTTTCTACAATTTATTTAAAACAAAAAAGCAGTTATATGAGGCATATTTAAATAATTTATGCATAAATCATATTTAAACTTATATATGAGCAAACAATTAAATGTTTTACAAAAAAAAATAAAAAATGTTTCACATGAAACATTTAATAATATAATCAATAAGTGTATTACAAATTATTTCCCGGGAAATAATTTCATTAAATAATGGATATTTATTTTATTTATCATCTTTAATTATTTTAAATTGATTAATTATTTTTTGTTTCACGTGAAACATTTATATGTTAGATTATTTTTTTGTTGTTCCACGTGAAACATTGTGTGTTGCACTATCAAATTATTTCCCGGGAAATAATTTTTAGGTTATATATTTCATTACTTTTTTCTTTTATTGTTAAAAAAATTATTTATTAATGTCATACATTCTTTCCCTAACAAACCACCTGTCATTATTGTTTTTCTATTAATTTCATCTTGTTTTAGTATTTCTTTAACAATTTTTGTATTGTTTTCTCTTCCACTACTGCATCCATAATATATGTTTTTTATTCGTGATTGGTGAATTGCGCTGGCACACATCGGACAAGGTTCTACTGTTATATATATATCACATTCATCCAAACGCCAATTATGTTTTATTTTACTAGCTTCAGTTATTGCTATTATTTCAGCATGATCTATTACTGAATTAGATTTATTCTTTATATTATGGGCAAAACTTAATACTTTGCCATCTTCAACAATAACAGCTCCAACAGGAATTTCTCCTTCATTATAAGCTTTCTCAGCTTCCCGTAAAGCTAACTCCATATACTTTTTATCCACTATATCACCTCATAAAAAATGATGCACATAAGCACAAATGTTAAGGCTGCTATCTTCCGATCCTGACCTGATTCCAAATAATACTTATTGCATCTACTCAATAATAATATAATATATATTTTTTTGCAAGAAAAAAGTATAAGTTGAATTTAAAATAACTTATACTTTACTTTTTTATTATTCCTCACTTGGTGTAACATTTTGTTCATCTGTTTCATCAATTGTAATTTCTTCATCATCTTCAGATTTAGCTATTGTAGTTACAGTAGAAACTTTTTGTTCATTTTTTAGATTTATTAAGCGAATACCTTGAGTATTTCTTCCTAAAGTTGATATCTGTTCCATCGAAATCCTAATTATCATTCCACTATCAGTAATAATAACTAAATTTTCATCACCAGTAACTGATCTCAATGATACCATCTGACCAGTTTTCTCGGTCATATTCAAAGCTTTAACACCTTTACTACCACGATGTGTTAAACGGTATTCAGAAACTTTTGTTTTCTTACCATAACCATTTTCAGTAACAACTAAGATTTCGTTGTCATCACTTATTACTTCTGCCCCTACTACTTCAGCACCATCTAAATCCATTCCTCTTACACCAGTACTACTTCTTCCCATTACCCTGATTTCAGATTCTTTGAATCTTACCATTCGTCCATTAGTAGCACCAATGGCTATTTCTTTATTGCCATCTGATTTTCTTACAGAAATTAATTCATCATTTTCTTTTAAGTTAATAGCTTTTTTACCACTATTTCTTATACGATCAAATTCTGATAATTCAGTTCGTTTTACTATTCCATTTTTAGTAGTAAATACCAAATATTTATTTTCTTCATCTTCTGCTTTGACCATTAAGGTTGAAGTTATTTTTTCTTCTTTTTCTAGTGGTAATAAATTGATTATTGGTAATCCCTTAGATTGTCTACTAAATTCTGGTACTTCGTAACCTTTTATTCTGTATACTTTACCAAAATTACTAAACATCATTAAGTAGTCATGAGTTTTCATCGAAGTCATTTTTTCTGGGAAATCTTCTTCGTTTGTACCCATTCCTTTAATACCTACACCACCACGGTTTTGAATTTTATAAGTGTTAGCTGGTACACGTTTGATGTAACCCTTATTAGTTAACGTTATTATAATGTCTTCTACTGGTATTAATGACTCATCTTCAATGTAATCAATTGCACTCATATCAATAGATGTTCTACGTTCATCACCGTATTTATTCTTTATTTCAGTAAGTTCTGTTTTAATGATACCAAGGATCCTGTCTTCTTTAGCTAAAATATCTAATAAATCAGTAATTAATACTCTTAATTCGTTTAATTCATTTTCTACTTTATCTCTTTCTAGGCCTGTTAACCTTCTAAGTCTCATCTCTAGGATAGCCTTAGATTGAGCTTCACTAAGATTAAATCTTTCCATCATCTCTTTAGAAGCTGTTTCATCATCTTCAGCACCACGAATTATCTTGATTATTTCATCGATATTGTCTAAAGCAATCTTTAATCCTTCCAATATGTGTTCTCTAGCTTGAGCTTTCTCCAAATCAAATTTTGTTCTTCGAATAATTACAACTCTTTGGTGCTCAATATATTTTTCTAACATTAATTTCAAAGGTAAAATTTTTGGTTCACCATCTACTAGTGCTAGAGAATTAATTCCATATGTCGTCTGTAATGAAGTGTGTTTAAACAAATTGTTCAATACAACATTAGCATTAGCATCTCTTCTTAATTCAATTACTATTTTTATACCATTTCTATTCGATTCATCACGTAAATCAGTTATACCATCAATTACTTTTTCTCTTACTAATTCTGCTATTCTTGTTACCAAGTTAGCTTTGTTTAACATATAAGGAATTTCTCTTACAATAATTCTGTGCTTTCCATTACTCATTTCTTCAATTTCAGCCTTAGATCTTATAGTAATTATTCCTCTTCCTGTTTCATATGCTGTCTTTATACCACTATTTCCTAAGATAGTAGCCCCCGTTGGAAAATCGGGACCTTTTATGTATTGCATAAGACCGGCAGTATCGATATCAGGATTATCTATCAAAGCAATTGTTCCATCGATTACCTCACTCAAGTTATGTGGTGGAATATTAGTTGCCATACCTACTGCAATACCAGTTGATCCATTTACCAATAAATTAGGGAATCTAGATGGAAGAACACTAGGTTCTTTTTCTTCTCCATCGTAGTTTGGAACGAAATCAACAGTATTTTTATTCATATCACGTACTAATTCCATACTTAATTTTGACATACGGGCTTCAGTATAACGTTGAGCAGCTGCTCCATCGCCATCGATTGAACCAAAGTTACCATGTCCATCTACTAATACATAACGATATGAAAAATCTTGAGCCATTCTTACTAAGGCTTCATAAATACTAGAATCACCATGTGGGTGATATTTACCCATTACATCACCGGTAATACGAGCACTTTTTTTGTGAGGAGTCGATGCCGTTGCACCTAACTCATTCATTCCGTATACTATTCTTCTCTGTACAGGTTTTAAACCATCTTTGACATCTGGTAAAGATGGTTTAAAACCTAAACAGAGAAGAATAGAATACG